>NZ_JANFYZ010000008.1 GCF_024460775.1 Desulfovibrio desulfuricans
CGCCGGGATTTTGAGCGCAACGTACTCATGTACGTGAGCATCAAAATCCCGGCGCTGACGCATTCAGGGTACAAAAGTCGGGTTTGCGTAAATGCGCTCGACAGGCTCTACCCAAACCCCAATCAAAAATTTTTCTCTACTTTCGGCCCTTCAGCCCAAACCGGATGCAATCCGTGGGGCAACTCTCCGCGCAATCACCGCAATTGGTGCAATTCTCCTCGCCCGGCCTCGTCCGCATAACGCAAACCCGCCTGCACTTGTCGCAATCATTGCACTGCTCCGTTCTGTAAAAACGGAGCGGCGCAAACTTGCGCGCAACCTCCAGCGCCGCGCCAAAAGGACAAACAAACCGGCACCAGCACATCAGCACCACCAGCCCCAACGCCAGCCCGCCCAAGGTGATAAGCAGACGCAAATCCCACATGGGGAAAGCATGCTTCCACGTAAGCCATGCAGAAGGCCAAAATTCCCCCACACGGATAGGCACGTCCACGCGCGGCTGCCCCAGAACAAACCAGGCTGTCAGCCCCGTAGCCAGCACCAGATAGCGCGCCCAGCGAAAATTCGCCGCGCCCACAGGGTTGGGGCCAAAACGGAAAGGATTGAGCGCAAGCACCCGGTTCACAAGCTGGCCAGGACACAACCAGCCGCAAAAAGCCTTGCCGAACAGGGCCACCACAGCCAGCCACACGCCCCAGAATCCCCAGAACATGCGCGCCGCCTGACCGGGACAGGTGATGACCGGGCAGTTCTGGCAGCTCACAAAGGGCACAACAAAGGGGCAACGGAACACGCCAAACAAGGCCCACTCGCCCAAAAACAGCGTGGAGGCAAACAGTACCGCGCGGTTACACCACTGAAGTGCCCTCAACCGCAGGCTGGGACGGGCGACAATTTCATGCAACATCCTTTACCCCCAGCTTTTCCACAAGTTCCATGCCCTTGGACGAAATGGCAGGGATGAAGCCCGCCGTTTCAAAAAAAGCCTGCCCCAGCGCACTGGTAATCCAGTCCATATAGGCTGAGGCCTTTGCCGGATCAGTAGCGTTTGCCATTATGCCCACGGTAAAGGTCAACGGCCCGGCGGGGAAAAACCGCTCGGGAATTTCCACCAGATCCAGCCGATCAGCAAAACGCGTCATGCGGGTGATGCGCCGCTCCACGATCATGGCATCAGCCTTGCCATCGGCAACGCTTTCCACAGAACGCTGCACGCAACTGCCCTGTTCGGGCACGTTGGCAAGCACCTTGGGGGTTATGTCCGCAGCTTTGAGGATGCCCATAACGGCCTGCCCGCCGGGGGCAGAGGCATCCCGCGCCATGGAAACCCGCACGCCGGGACGGGTCAGATCTTCAATATCATTGATTTTTGCGGGATTGCCCTTGGGGACTGCAATGACGTAGCTGGTAAAACACAAAGGCCTGAAATTGAGCATCTTGCCAGCCTTGCGCAGATTCTGGGCCAGAGCCAGCACACGCCCGGCAAAAACCTCCGTCTGCCCGCCGCCAGTCAGCAGGGATTTGCCCAAGGCCGCGGCAAAGGCTCCTGTGTAGACAACTTTGACGCCCGATTGCTGCTGATAGGCCTCATGCGCAGGCATCATGGCCTCGGCAAGCCCGCCGCACGACCATACCTGCAAGGTGCCGCCTTCCGCCGCATTGGCGGCTTGCGGCGTCAGCATGGCAGTGCCTGCTGCCCCCAGCGCCAACGATTTGAGAAAATCGCGCCGTCCTTTTCCGGTAGTTTCCATATGCCTCTCCACAAAGAATAGTGATCTCGCAAAAGCGCAAAGCGCGCCATCAAACGCTCAAAAATAAAAAACGGTTCCGCATTCTGGATGCGAAACCTGGATTGTGAGGGGGAGCGCCTGAGCTTAATTGATCGGGAGAGGGGGAATCAGCGGAAAGCCCGACCAGCGGCACGTAGCGAGACAACCTGCCCCACAGAACCCGCACGTCAGGTCATGCCCGCGCCCATGACTGCAAACATGCCAGCAGTCAGCAGCCGCAGCCGCGAAAATGCCGCAAAAATATCAGACAGATTACGGCAGAAACCGCCACGCACCGCATGCCCCGGCGTGCTGGCGTGCGCGGCACTAAAAGGCCTGCCAGAAATTTTGTGATGCTTGCGCATGGTGCCGCATTTTCCCCATTGCTTGCGCCCGCCGCCGCAAACCGTTTATGGATGCGCGCCGGGGCATGATGCAAAAACGAACAATCGGAAATGGCCGGGCTACTCCAGAATATAGCGCATGGGGTCAACCGGCACACCGTTAAGGCGCACTTCGTAGTGCAGGTGCGGCCCTGTGGTGCGGCCACTCATGCCCACATAGCCCACAATTTCGCCGCGCTTGACCCACTGGCCTTCCTGCACGGCGCAACGTTGCATGTGCCCGTATTTGGTCACGATACCGCTGCCGTGGTTGATTTCAACACTGAAACCATACGCGCCATCACGCCCAGAGAGGGTCACCATACCCTGAGCTGGAGCCATAATGGGCGTGCCGATGCGGTTGGTGATGTCCAGGCCCTTGTGGAACTGCCCCCGCCCGCCAAAGGGTGCCGAGCGCCATCCAAAACTGGAAGAAACAAAACCCACCACAGGCCAGATGGTCGGCATGGAAGAAAGGGCATCGCGGTTTTCGCGCAGGGCCAGCAGCAAGTCCTGCTGGCGCACTTCTTCAAGTCGCACGGATTCAGAGAGACGGGTAAGGAATTCAAGCATCTTGCGGGCGGCAAGTTCCTGCCGGTGCAAGGGCAGATAGGTACGCGAAAAATCCCCCGGCCTGTCGCCGATGGAACCGGCCTCCGTGGGATCTTTCTCCATGTTCATCATGATGCGCAGCTTGGAGTCGAAGCTCTGCACCCGCTCCAGATCACGCCCCACAACAGAGATGCGCTCAACCAGATTCACAAGCTGGCGGCGCTGTTCTTCAATGGTTTTGTCTGCATTGCGCAGGTCGTCGCCCAAATGCCGGGTTTCAAGCCAACTGCGCAGCAGCCAGACATTGCAGGCCACAAGGGCCAGCACCAGCACGCAGGCAATAAAGCCAAACCAGCCGCGCATACGCAGGTTGCGGCTGCCGCTACGACCTTCAGTGAAGATGACTATGTGATATTTGCCGAACAGCATTGGGCTAACACTCTAGAGCCGGGATACGGCCCGTGTCAATCCGCAACGCCGTCACGCGCTTCTGCGTCCGGCAGGGGCTGCTCATCGCCCAAGGCCGCAGCCGTGCTGTTCTTTTCAAGCTGCCAGCGAGTCAAACCATTAAAAATGCACCGGCGCGAATCCTTGGATACCCTATACAGGTGTTCCAGCGTTTCCCCCATTGAACTGCGGGCGGTATTACCCGCCGAGGGGCAGGCATTGGCCCAGATGGGCAGTTCCCACTGTTTGGCAGCCTTGAGGATAAACTTTTTCTCCACAAGCAGCAGCGGGCGTATCAATTGCAGCCCGCCGCCAAAAAAGGACTCATTCATGCTCATGCCGTCCACGCGGCCATTGCGGCTCAGATTCATGAAGAACGTCTGCACCAGATCGTCCGCATTGTGTCCAAGGGCGAGGTGGGTCACGCCATACTGGGCGCACAGCTCAAACAGGCGCTTGCGGCGCAGCCAGGAGCAGCGGAAACAGGCCGACCTGCGAAGATTTTTTTCTGAATGCGCGTCTGGGCCGTAAGTTGTCATTTCAATATGGCCGGGTATGCCCCGCTTGGCCAGCCAGGGCAAAAGGGCCGCATGGCTCTGCTCGTCAAAACCAGGGTTGAGGTGAATCGCCATGATTTCAAAGTGAAAAGGTACGATTCCCTGGCGAATTTTAAGGCTTTGCAGCAGTACAAAGCTGTCCACGCCGCCAGAAACGGCAACAGCAACCCTGCAGCCAGGCCACAACATGCCTGTTTTCTGCATGGCCTTGCCCGCACTTTTAACACAGGTTTCCTGTGCGAATGATCTTTTTTCTCTGCTCATAATTTTCCTGTACACCCGTTGACGGCAAACCCGTAAAATTTCGGGATGCCTGTTGTTCCGCGCTGGCTGCCGCTTCAGCAGGCCTATTGACAGCACAGCGGACGACATATATCAATTCTTATTTCAGCAGGAGAATCCTGCGCCAAGGCGTATGCACACGCCCGGCCTTTACAAATGGTCGGGCGGTATTATTTATCAACCGGGTTGCCCGTGGCGGCCCGGAATGCGGCGTTTAAGCCGCGTACTTACGGAGGCAGCATGGCCCGTATTACCGTGGAAGATTGTCAGCAGCGCGTGGACAACCGTTTTCTGCTGGTGCAGATGGCTATCAAGCGTGTGCATCAGTACCGCGAAGGCTATGAACCGCTGGTAGAATCTCGCAACAAAGAGGCCGTGACCGCCCTGCGCGAAATTGCCGCCGGAAAGGTTCTGCCTGATGACGACAGTCTTTACAACCCCCTGCCCGGCCATAACGCGGCCGCCGCAGAGGAGTAGCCTTTTGGGGACAAATTGTCCGCGCGGCGGCTTCCCCAGGGGAGCCGCCGCGTTTATGTACAACCTTTAGCACAGGCGCACAAGCCGCACAGTGACCGGAACTACGATGGAGCTCGATTACTACGAAGTGCTGGGCGTAAGCCGCAGCGCCGAAGATGACGAAATTAAACGGGCCTACCGTAAGCTGGCCTTGAAGTATCACCCCGACCATAACCCCGACAATGCCGAGGCCGAACAGAAGTTCAAGGAAGCCGCCGAAGCGTATGACGTGCTGCGCGACCCTGAAAAACGCGCTCGCTATGATCGTTTTGGGCGCGCTGGCGTCCAGGGCGGCACGGGTGGTTTTGGCAGCAACGATGATATTTTTGCGCATTTCAGCGATATCTTCGGCGATCTTTTTGGCTTTTCTACCGCTACGCGCGGCCCCAGGCCCATGGCCGGGGCTGATCTGCGCTACAACCTGACCATCACCTTTGCTCAGGCCGCCAAGGGCGACGAGATCAGCATCTCCCTGCCCAAGCACGTTACCTGCTCCGAATGCAACGGCAGCGGCGCGGCCCCCGGCAGCAAGGCGGAAACATGCCGCCAGTGCGGCGGCAGCGGTCAGGTGCGCCGCTCGCAAGGATTTTTCCAGATATCCATGCCCTGCCCCTCCTGTCAGGGCACGGGGCGCGTTATCACCAAGCCCTGTCCCAAGTGCAAGGGCGAGGGCATCACCACAGATACCCGCGAACTTGTGGTGCGCGTGCCTGCCGGCGTGGACAGCGGCACCCGCCTGCGCGTGCGCGGCGAGGGTGAACCCGGCGTCCACGGCGGCCCGGCTGGCGATCTCTATGTTGTGCTCACCGTTGAGCAGGACAAGCGCTGGCAGCGTCAGGGACAAGACCTTATTTACTCCCTCGAGATCAGCTTTGTGCAGGCAGCCCTGGGGCACCGGGCGGAAGTTCCCGGCCTTGACGGCAATCTGCCGCTGGAAATCCCCAAGGGTATTCAGAGCGGCACCCTGCTGCGCGTTTCTGGAGAGGGCATGCCCTACCCCGGGCGTCGTTCGCGCGGCGATCTGCTGGTAGAGGTGAAAGTGCTCACGCCTACCCGCCTTTCTGCCAAGCAGGAAGAACTGCTGCGCGAATTTGAGGCCGCGGCGGAAAAAAGCCCGCTGGAAAAGGTCAAAAAGGCCGCAAAAAAAATCAGCAAGGCCATGGGCATCGACTAAACATTCCACGCAGTAGCATGAGCGTAGAAAAGCCGGGTTTACACCCGGCTTTTTGCGTTTTCAGCCATGAAGGCACCAATGAGGCTTCCAGTTGCTTTTTTTACTGGCGGGAGCCTTTCAGGCATCTATGAGTACCAATCAAACACACAAACATTGATACATATTTAACCTGAAAACTTCCGCACGATACGTTTTTGTATCAATAAAGTTTCAATAAAAAAACAACTAGCTGAAATTAAACATATTTTTATTAAAATCCCCTGGCACGCTCCCTGCAACCTCCTTATGCAAACAAGCCATACCTATTTCTTCGGGAGGATTGCTATGAAGGGTTCGCGCGACATTGGGCGGCTATTGGCGCTTTGCAGCATGGCCGGACTGTGCTTCATGCTGCCGGAATCGGCGCATGCAGCAGAGGAAGCAGCGGTCGAGTACATGCCTCAGGCGTATGGAAATACGCTGTGGACACTGCTGGGGGGCATTCTGGTCATGTTCATGCAGGCTGGCTTTGCGCTGGTCGAATGCGGACTCACCAGAGCCAAGAATGCTGGCAACATCATTATGAAGAATGTGCTGGACTTTGCCATGGGGGCGCCGCTGTTTTTTGCGGTGGGTTTTGGGCTCATGTTTGGCAGCTCCAGCGGCGGCCTGATCGGCAGTTCTCTGTTTTTTCTTGGCAGTGGCGATGCATCAACCCCTGACGGCATGTGGAATCTGACATTCTGGTTCTTTCAGGCCATGTTTTGCGCCACTTCTGCCACAATTGTATCCGGTTCCATTGCGGAACGCACAAAATTCAGCTCATATCTGTTGTGCAGCGCCCTTGTCTCGGCGGTTATCTATCCCATCAGCGGGCACTGGGCCTGGAATTCCCTGTTGAGCGGCAATGCCGGGGGCTGGCTGGGCAATATGGGTTTTATTGATTTTGCAGGATCTTCTGTTGTTCACTCTGTGGGCGGCTGGATCGCCCTTGCCGGAGCCATCGTGGTTGGCCCGCGCCTTGGTAAGTACGACAAAAATGGAGTGGCCCGCGCCATACCCGGCCACAACCTGCCGATGGCAGCTACGGGCGTGTTCATTTTGTGGTTCGCTTGGTTTGGTTTCAACTGCGGCTCCACCACTATTGCTGACGGCACCATTGGCTATATCGCGGTAAATACCTGCCTTGCGGCCTGCACCGGCACACTGGGCGCCATGTTCACCATCTGGGCCAAAACAGGCAAGCCTGATCCTTCCATGACGCTTAACGGCTGCCTTGGCGGACTTGTGGCCATCACCGCCGGTTGTTTTGAAGTGTCCCCCGTTGGCTCGCTAGTCATCGGCTTTCTGGCTGGTATCCTTGTAGTCTGCTCTGTGCTGTTTATCGACCAAAAGCTCAAGGTTGACGATCCTGTCGGCGCTGTGTCCGTGCACGGTGTGTGCGGTGCGTTCGGCACGCTCATGGTTGGCTTGTTTGCCGCGCCCGGCTACGGCACAACAACGGGTCTGCTTTATGGCGGCGACGTGAGCGTGCTCCTGGTGCAGGCCCTTGGCGTCGCGGTATTCTTCGCCTGGGCTTTTGGCATGGGATTCATCATGTTCAAGCTCATTTCGGTTGTCTTCGGCATGCGCGTCAGCCCCGAAGAAGAGATGAAAGGTCTTGATATCACAGAGCATAAGGCCGACGCCTATAGCGGCTTCCAGATTTTTTCCAACGAATAGCTCTAGCAAGCCCGCAAGCGGAGGATACCTATTATGAAGCTGATTATCGCATATACCCGCCCTGAAAGCCTCCAGCAGGTAAAACAGGAGCTGTATCAACGTAATATCTACGCCATGTCCATCACCAACATTCTTGGTGCAGGGCGGCAGAAAGGTTATGTAGAGATGTACCGAGGCATTGCTACCGAGGTAAATTTGCTCAAAAAAATTCGACTGGAGCTTGCTGTTCCTGATGAAACAGTAAAAACGGCAATTGAAGCCATTATGACAGGAGCCCGCACTGGCAAAGAAGGTGATGGCGTGGTTTTTGTTCTTGATGTTGCTGAAAATTACCGCATCAGGACAGGAGGAAGCATGTAGGCGTGCATGCGGACACATGGAGGCATCTCCCTGGTTGGAAGGTGCCTCCATGCTTCCAAAACAACACTGCCGCCGCCAATGCAAAAGCCGGGTTTTACACCTGGCTTTTGCATTGGCGGCGGATAGCCCGATCCTTTATGCGACAGTTCCCCATCCTGAGACAATAATACCCATACCCACCAGAGCCACAGCACCGCCCCAAATATCTGTGCTGGCCAGCGGTACACCATCTACAAGGCGCAGCCACAAGAGGGCTGTAACCACGTATACGCAGCCATAGGCGGCGTATACTCTGCCACTGGCTGCGGGGTGCAGGGTCAGCAACCATGCAAACACCGCAAGGCTCAGGCAGGCGGGTACCAGCAGCCAGACAGAACCGCCTTTGCGCAACCACAACCAGGGAAGGTAGCACCCCGTTATCTCCGCCAGAGCCGTTGCCACAAAAAGCGCGAACGTCTTGATCATCATGTACTATTCCTGTGGTGGTCGCGCGGTGGAATGCACCGCAATGCGATTTTGAGTACTTCGCTTAATGCCAATATTCCGGTAATCACTGTAAATCTGGGAAGTATCTTCTGCGAAGCAAAATAGCAAATACCCGCACCAATGTTTGCACAACAACACAACGGGCAGTGCTGCCCCACACGCTCACGCAAGGCTGGGCTTTTGGGGAGAAAGGGATAACTTTGGCTTTTGCGGAAAAAACATTTTGGCCCGGCGGCATCTGTGGTATGCCGCCGGGCCAACATTGTCCTGTTTACCGCTCCGCCAGGCGAGGAGAGAGCGGCACGGACGCAGAGGCAGGCAAAACAGTTCCGTTAAGGGGTACGGATTCGCAGAAGGGGTCTGCGGATTTTGCCGAGGGTTGCCATCTGTAATTTTTACGGCCAGTTATGAGGCAGATCAATTAACGCTTTCAAAACAGACTAGTTCTTTGCTTGACTGTTTGTGCGCTCAATCTAGCACCATGTTAAACCGCATGCAAGTTATTTATTTCACCACCACTGCTTTTTTCCACTAACAATTTCATCGCGATAGCGCAACACCAAACTCTTTAAATACACAATGTTACAAAATTATTTCGCATGGCAGAAGGCAAAGTCTGTGAACAAAGGCCAGCGCGCGCCAACCGAGTTCCACACGAAAAAACCCGGCTGTTTCACAACAGCCGGGTCAACGTGGCATAAAAAAGCAGCGCGTTATTCCGTGGGGGTGGCCTTGGCGCAGCAACATTCCTGCGGGTTGGCACCATCAGCAGGCGTAGTTCCTGCATCCTGTGTTTCTTCCACAGGTTTGAGCGAGTGCAGGTTCACCTGCTGCAATCCTTCGCCGCACTGCGGCACCTGCAAACCCACGCGGGCCTCATAGTTGATGACAATGGGGCCGGTGAGATTAAGCGCGGCCTGCTCGGGCGCGCCCGCAGGAATGGAAACCGTCACCAGCACGGCTGCCTGCTCAAGGCTCTCGATATGGAGCAACTGCCTTTCGGCATCTCCCACCTGGGGTGCGTAGGATTTGTCAAAAAAGCTGTATGGATCGGCCACCAGCAGGCCCACTACCGGGGTATTCACGCTTTGCAAAATAAGCAAGGGCGCTTCAGGTCGGATCTGAAGCAGGATAAAATCCCGTTCGTTTTCAAACCCGGCCAGCCCACGGGGAAAGTGCACAACCTTATCCGTATCGATACAACGGCGTCCAAGACGGGTGTCGATTTCTATTTCTTTGTTTCGTGCCATAGTTCAGCAGCCACCATGAGGTCGTTATTACTGGTTTCAAGGGCGCGCCGGTTTTCCTCAACAACCCGCTTGTACACTTCTTCGCGGTATATCGTGGTGTCATCGGGTACTTCCAGGCCCAGTTTGACCTGTTTACCCTGCATGCCCAGGATAGTTATGCGTATATTCTCGCCCAGATATAGGCTTTCTCCTGGGCGTCGCGTCAATATGAGCATAGGTGCTTCCGTTAATTATATCGTTGCATGAACCGCTCCCGGGCAGCGCTTATTTCTGCCCGGCATCAGGCGGCAAAATCCGCCGCTACTCGGCATCAGAGATAACTGGCCAGGCTCATCTGCATTATCTTTGAAGAAGACTGAAGCACTGTCTGATACGTCAACTGTTGCCGGGTCAGCTTTGTCAGCAACTCGGTCAGGTCTACGTCTTCAGTATAGCTCAATCGTTCCTGCTGGTCTAGCTTTTGAAAGCTGAGCACATCGCTGGCAGTTGACACCCGGTTTTCAAGCCCGCCAATGCGGGCTGTCTGGGTGAGCACATTCTGCTGCACAGTGGCAATTTTTGCGAGCGTCTGCTGGCAGCCTTCCTGATTGTTATTTTCGCAATAACTGATGAATTCGCCCACCATATCAAACAGGTTTGTCGAACCCGGCAGGGCTGGCTTGCCTTCGTAGTATCCGCCAAAGATATCCTTGCCCACGTTGTTTACCGAAATATACGAACCCTTCATTATTTCAAGATTCAGATCGGCGCGGTCAGGGTGCACAAGAATCTGCGTGCCAGCGTTTACTGTGTTGCCAGCTACCGTTGTGGCATCCATATCCACATATCCGCTTGGCACGAGCAGGCGAAGCTTGTTTGAACCATCCGTGGTGGCAGTTGCCGCTACCCAGGTTGATCCGCTGTCCGTGCTGTACGAATAGTTGACCGTGCTGCCCGTCAGGGAAAGGTTGGCGTTGTTGTCCATACGCAACAGCACGTTGCCGCCAAAAGATCCGGCGGCGGATGTCGTCAGATTGGCGGGGCCGCCCATAACAGTCATTGTCGGCGGCGGATCATTGTCGTCACCCTGATAGACGGCCGTAGGACGGATGTACACCAGCGTACCGTTCTTTGATCCAGCCCCAGCGCTTATATCAGCTGCAGTAACTGCCATATCGTTCTTCATGGTGACGGTTACACCGTTGGCAGTCAGTGTTCTGCCAGCCGTGGTGCCCGTGCTCCAGGTGGTGCCGCCATCGTTGGACCAGCGAAAAGTCTGCGGCCCTCCATCAAGCGTCCCGGTGCTGGTAAACTGAATCATCATGGATTTGCTGGACGCGCCCTGAATCGTGTAGTCCCCGGCCTGAATGGCCGTATCCCAGTTGGTGTCGGCACTGGTCAGGGCCAACCCCTCCTCAAAGGCGTTGCGGTCATAGCGCTGACCGGCAAAAATGCTGTTGCCCTCATACTGGGTGTTGGAGAGGTTGAGCATCTCGCCAAAAATCTGCCGGGCCTGATCCGCAATCTGTTTGCGGTTCTCTGCCGAATAGGTACCAGTCGAGGCTTGTTCAGCCAGAGCCTTGAGGCTTGTCAGAGAGTTGCTCAGCTGTGTGCCAAGCACGTTGTCGGCCAGCGACAACCAGCCCTTGGCCGTATCCACATTGCTCTGATACTGGGTAGTGGCGCTGATGTCGTTGCGGGTCACCAGCACGCGGTATGTGCCAGCAGGATCATCCGATGGCCTGTTGATCTTTTTTTGCGAAGAGCCTTGCTCGTTGCTTTCCATGTAGGCAGCCAGACTTTTCTGCATCTGGCTCGTCATTTTGTCATACATGGTGTTTTGCGTAACGCGTATAGCCATGTCAGGCTCCTATTGCTTAAGCCCAAGGAGGGTTTGCAGCATCTGGTCGGCGGTGGTTATCAATTTTGCCGCTGCCGTGTAGGAGTGCTGGTATTTGATCAGGTTGGCCATTTCTTCATCAAGGTTAACGCCAGAAGCAGAGCTTACCTGCTCGGAAAGGTCGCTGGTGAGTGCCTTGTGGTATTCCGAATTTGTTTTGGCAAAGCGGGTATCCGCACCCACTGTCGTAACCAGGCTAGCGTAGTACTGACCGATGGTCTGGTTGCTGGTGGTCTTCCACGCGGTTGAAATGGTCACGTTGGTGCTGGCCAGTTTGCCAATAGCTGTGGCCGTGGCGTTGTCGCCCTTATTTATCTGCTGCTGGCCGTTGACCTGCCCGGCGGCAATGTAGTTCTCATTGTCGTGCAACTGTCTGCTTGTGGCTATGTCGCTGGCAGTGGTGCCGGTAAAAAACGTATTCACGCCAAGGGCGGCCATCATGCCCGTGCTGTCAGTGCCCAGCGCAAACTGCAGGTTACTGCCCGCTGCAGTGTTGAGTACAAGCTTGCCGTCCTGGATGGTGGCTGTAAGCTCGCCGGGGAACGAAGAATTAATGGCGGAAACAACATCATCCAGCGAGTGCTTGCTGGGATCAAAGTTCGGCGTTCCGGGGGTAATGGCGCTGAAGTCAAGCTGACCCGACGAAACATAGTCGCCCGAAGTTTTGTTGTAAAAATAAAAATTGACGTTGCCGGCCTGGAGCCTGCTGGACTCCGGCAGCACGGCCTGGGCTGAGCCCAGAGGCACCGTTGTGTTGGAAACGCCCTGTTGCCCCTGTGCAAAATCGAACAGAGAGGTACCAGCACCCTGGCTGTGGATGCGGTTCACTTCCCAGATAAGCGACTTGGCGGTGGCATCCAGTTCATCCATATACCGGCCGCAGTTGTCGTCTCGAATATTGAAATAGGTGGTCAGCTTGCCGCCAGACACGCGACCGGCGGTGTCCGTTCCGTCAAAGCCCACCTGAGGCGTCACGTTTTGCGGGCCGCGCGTGGGTTCAATCCAGTAAAGCCCGGTCTTGGGTATTATGTCGAACTTGTCGCCAACGGTAAAATTACTGGTAGAATCGAAGGATATCTTCAGATTCTTCACCTGCACGGGATCGGTGGATGTGCCTGTGGAGCTTATTTCGTAGTGCTGTTCATTGCCGTTCTCGTCACGCAGCCAGGTTTTGCCGCCGTCCAGAGAAACGCGGAACGTGGGGTTGCCAGCAGTGCCCGCAGGGCCAGCATTTCCCCCGGAAACGATATCTATCGTATATTCGTGGCTGTCGGAGCCGTCATACTGGATACTGCCAGTATAAGGCGAGCCTACAGAAAGCCGATTTTCCGCGCGCGGTTCACGAATCTCTAAATCATTGGTGTTGACACCCTGCACCAGAGGCTGACCGGTGGTGAGCGCCACCGTAAAATTGCCGCCCCCAGAGTCCATGGTCTTCACATCGACATAGGTTGCCATTTCACGCACCAGCTGGTCGCGCTGGTCAAGCAGATCATTGGGATTGCTTACCCCATCAATGGTCGTGGCATTGATCTGCTTGTTAAGAGAAGCAATGCTCTTGGCAAGCTCATTGACGCGGCTGACGCTCTGATTGATGGAAACATCCATCTGGCTTTGCAGCGCCTTGACCGATGTGGCTGTATTGCCCAACATGTCGCAAAGGTTGTCGGCATATGAAAGCAGATCTTCGCGCGAGGCGGTGTCGCCAGGGCGCTGCGCAAGCTTCTGCCATGCCGTAAAAAATGCGTTCATGGAAGAGCTTATGCCCGCCCGATTGGATTCGTTGAAAAGGCTTTCCAACGTCCCCATGATGTTTTCCTGCTCTTCCCAGCGGGCAGAATTGGTGGACTGGCGCACATAGGAGCTTTCAAGAAAAGAGTTGAAATATCGCAATACCTGCTGCGCATTAACCCCCAGACCTTCACCGCCAGGTTTGGCGACAAGGGTGCCCGCGTCGCGCTGATCCACATAGCGCCGGGTGTAGCCTTCGGTATCGGCATTGGCGATATTGCTGCCAGTGACCGATATCCAGGCTTGGGCGGCGTTGAGGGCAGTTTTGCCCACATTCATAAGACCGCTGAGCATGACTACAGCCTCCCGGAGATCAACGCGGCCTGCGTCTGCCGCTGGGCACTCATGCCCCCACGGCGACCATAGGTTTCCGCCTTTGGCGGCATGGCCTGACTTGTGAGCGCCTGAAGTGCGCGGCTGCTCTGATCAAGCAGAGCCAGGGAAAGGTTGGTGTTGCGCGAGGCCTGGCGAGCAACAGACTGCTCCGTCGTATCTATCCGCTGCAGGATTTCCCGCAGGGCCGCGCCCATGTCGTCTGGCAGCGCCGTGGCGTATTCCATGGCCCGCATGCCGCCCAGACCTCTGATGACAGAAGTTTTTTCCACGGCCAGCTGACGGATCAGCTCCTGTATGGAGAACTCAAGAGACACCACGGCATCAGTATCGCGATCAAGAAGGCAGGTATATTCTTCCTCAAGAAGGTCGCGCAGCAGGCAAAGAGCCTTGTCCTGACGCGAAAGCGATTCGTAAATGGCGTTGTGCATGTGAACCTCCCGAGGGCCATTGATTTCAGCCGTAGTCAGGATATTGCCCGACAGAAAAAGGCAGAAACTGCCGCCCCGGCACAATTAAAGCAAAATCCGTGCCTGAAAATACTTCCGGCGCAGGCATACAGAGCGGTTAAACGAGAGATTGATCATGAGAAGCTGCCAAGCGCCGTAGAAGCGTACGGCATCGTCAGTTCAGCCCCCGCCGGAGCAATCCCACAATAAATATTAGTTAGGGTTTGCCGTACACGTCCGTAGCTGTCAGCGGCGGAATACCCGAGGCTGCCGCCCCCTTGGCTGCTCCGCCCTGACCGCCCTGGCGCACGAATATCTGCCCGCCCGTCAGCGGCACGGGACTGGTCACGCCTTGAGCAGATGCGGGCGAAGCCACTGGGGCAACACCGGGGCTTACAGGCTGATTGGGAGCCTGAACGCCGGGGCTTGCGGGCTGGCTTGCTGCCAGAACTGCGGGCTGACCCGCCGGGCCCATGGGCAGGGTGCTTACCTGGGCTGCGGGCTGTGCGCCCTGGGCAGGAGCCTGTTGCTGCATGCCTGCGCCCTGCGCCTGCTGGGCATGGTAGGCGGCAATACCGGCGCCTGCATTGCTGTTGGGGCCTGCGCCGTCAACATTGAGCGTACGGATCAATCCCTGCTTGCCCCCGCGCCCTGACGGCGGGATATTGGTAGTATAGCGAACTTTTTGCGGCTGCGGAGGCAGCACCTGACCAGCTTGAGCGTTTGAGCCGGGCTGCATATTCTGCCCCTGCATGGCCTGCCCCTGCATAGCCTGCTGATGCATGGCCGCCTGCATGGCTGACTGCATGCCTCCAGCGGAATTCAGGGACTGGGCATCCAGCACATTCCCCGTAAGCGGCGGAATACTCATGCCAGACATATCCATCTGCACACCGCCCTGACCCCAATTCTGCCCGTCCGCCTGGCTGCCCACGGGGCCGCCAGCCTGCGCGGCGCGGCTCTGCGGCTGGGCAAGGCCCAACATCTGCTGCATGGGCGGGCGCACCGCATTGGGCCCCAGCTTGCTGCCCGCTTCAAACTGCGCCTTGCGGGCAAGGTTGAGGCCGGAATTCATGTTGCCGACAACATTGGTGGTATGCACCACCCTGTGCCGCTCCGGCTGGGCCGAGGCCTGCATGGCCTGCTGGGCGAGACGCGCAGCTTCTTCTGGGTCCTGCCCTTCGGCCACGGCCTGTGCTCCGGTCAGCGTACGGGCCGCGGCGGAACCATTTTCCGCATGTCCGGCGTCCTGCATGGGGGCAACACCGCCGTACACGGATGCAGCAGCGCCTGATGTTCTGGACTTGTCCTTTGCAGCGTCCCTGCCGCTATCGTTGTGCGGGCTATCCGCATCCGGCGCAGGTGGAAGCATGGGAGCCGCCGCAGGCGTAAAAGGCCGCTGAATGGCGGAAGCATCCGTTGCCGTGGCGCGGCTTGCAGATGTCAGACTGCGCGAAAGCTGGGCGTACATCATGTCGGCCAGACCAATGCCGCCAGCCGATGTCATTTTTTTGGCCAGTTCCTGATCGTACATGCCCTGCCAGAACTGTTCTTCCTTGCCGTGCAGCAAGGTGGACTTGGGCAGGGTTTTGCGCATCTCTTCCCACATTTTCTGGATAAAGATGGACTCGAAGCCCTCGCAGGATTCGCGCAGCTTCTTTTCCTTTTGCGCAGGGTCAATATTTTTCCCGCCCAGGTTGCCAATGCCCGTCAGGCGCGACTGAACTTCCTTGCGGGCAACTTCGCCCGCTCCGGCTTCAGGAGGAATGAGAGCGGTTGACATGGGCGTGGTCATTTAAATTACCTCCAGATCCGCGTGCAAGGAGCCCGAGGCCTGCATTGTCCGTAAAATGGATATGAGGTCGCGGGGGGTTGCGCCAATGGCGTTGAGGCCGTCCACCAGTTCCTGAAGGGTCGCGCCTTCCACCATCATAAGATGGCGGTTTTCTTCGCGCACGTTGGTTTCCGTCTGCGGCGTCACCACTGTCTGGCCTTGCGAGAAGGGGCCGGGCTGCGAAACCTGTTCGCTTTCCTGCACAGTGATTTGCAGGTTGCCGTGGGCTACGGCAGCGCGAGAGATGCGCACATCGCGCCCAAGCACAACGGTGCCTGTCTTTTCGTCCACCACCACCTTGGCGGAGGTGTCGGGGCTGACATCCAGATTTTCCACCGAGGCCATGAGCGGCACAAGGTTGTTGCGGTACTGGGGCGGCACGTCCATGGTCACGCTGGTGGCGTCCACAGCGCGGGCATAGCGCCCACCCATGGCCCCATTGAGGCGTTCTGCAATCTGCTGCGCTGTAGAGAAATCGCCCACGCGCAGATTGAGCGTGAGTTTGTCCTGCTGGTTGAACTCAAAGGGAATGCCCCGCTCCACAATGCCGCCGCCGGGGATGATGCCCACGGTGGCGATATTCTTTGTGGTGCTGGCAGCTTTGCCCGAGGCCGAAAAACCGCCCACGGTCAACGCGCCCTGAGCCAGGGTGTATATCTTGCCGTCCACGCCCTTGAGGGCCGTTTGCAGCAGCACCCCGCCCATGAGGGAGGTTGCGTCGCCCACGGAAGACACCGTCACGTCCAGCCTGGTGCCGGGCTTGGCCGACACCGGCATGCGCGCCGTTACCATGACCGAGGCCACGTTTTTGATTTTAAGTGCGGAGGCGTCCACGCCCACGCCCATCCTGTCCATCATGTTTTTCATGGAACTGAGCGTAAAGACGGAGTCCTTCTTGTCGCCGGTCCCGGCCAGGCCAACCACCAGCCCGTAACCAATGAGCTGGTTGTCGCGCACGCCCGAAAACGTGGCTATGTCCTTGATGCGCACGGCATGCGCTGGCAAGGCCCAGCACACAAGCAGGGCGGCGGTGGTTATCCAGAAGGCCGGATGGCGCAGTATTGTCAATTTCATGGCGCAGACTCCTTGCCGGAATACCGGCACACAGGGAATTGCAGAAACCATGCCGAACATGCTGACGCACTGCTGACCGCACCGGGCGGCCTGACCCTGAGCGCCTGCCCACACCTTTCCCGCCCCATACCCTGCCGCGAAACAGTTTCCCGCCTGCCCCATTCGCCCAATAAAAAAGAGCGGTCAGGGGTTCTGCTCCCTTACCGCTCTTTTCGAGTATTTATTGGGTGATTACTTGCGACTGCTGCCCAAGCAGGTCAACATTGAAAATGGTTGTCTGCTCTGCGCGGATTCAAAAAAACCGCGTCATGGGCATGCCTACCTGAACAGACCCGGCTCCTCACGCACAAGATTGGCGGCAATAAGCTTGCTGTCAGGCTTGTAGGTGCCGTTGGAGACCTGAGTACGCAATGCTTCCACCTTTTCGGCGCGCACATCGGGCGTATTCTGGGCTGTACGCCGGGCTTCCGTCAGCAACTGGGCTTCCTGCGATACGCTGACAGTATCCCCCTGCGAACCTTCAGAAGGCGTGCCGCTGGCTCTGCCCTTCAGTCTGGCCTCGCCGCTCTTTTCAAGGTTGGCCGTGTTGCTGTAGGGATCGAGAAACGTATTGATCTTTCCCTGAATTTCCATAGTTCTCTCCGCTTGCTTAACCTGCTGCCGACCTAAATGGCAGGCGGTTCGTCAAGCATGCTTTCGTCAACTTTTTTTCGTGTGACGCGCCACAGGGCGTTACGGGTCGCACGCAGTTTTTCATCCGATAAAGGTTCCAGGCCTTCCGGCCCCTGCCCCACTATACGCAGTCTGCCGCCTGGCGGATAGGTAAACTGCACTTCCTGCCCCACTTCACGTCCAAGTTCCTGGCGGATTTCTTCCACCACGGGGTTGTCGCTTCCGGTATAGAGCAGGGTTTCGTAGAGTTCGCGGGCGACCTTCTCAACCATCATGCGACGGCTGGCAGAAGGATCAGGGTCGCTGGGGTCATCGCCTTCGGCAACTCTGCGCCGCATTCTGAGCCTTGCAAGACGCCGGGCTGCCAGCAGCTGCTGTTCATACCCCTGTAGCATCATGCGCAGTTGCGCGGAGGTTGCGTCGGCCATGGCGTTATCCGTCCTTCAACCCTTTTCGGCAGAAGCGATAAAAACTTTAGACTTGCCATGAGGCATTTTTCTCTGCGGCCTGCCGCTTTTTTTGCCAAAAGGCGCGGCATGGCAGCCCGCGAGGGCACAGGCGGTCAGCGGATGTTCCCCGGGAGATATAAAAGGCGGTCAACGGCGGTTGCGGGCCAGTGCGCAGCCCACAGCCAACAGGTTGAGCACGCCAAAGATTATCAGGTCAACGCGCATGGCTCCCATGAAGGCATCAATATTATGCGTTCCGGCTGGCTCGCTGCCAAGAAAAAGCCCAAGGGTCAGCGTTATGAGCGTCATATTGAAGAGTTGGCCGCCAGTGCGCACAGCGCCCGTGAGCCCTGCGGCCTGCCCCACACGATCGCGCCCCGCGCTCTCAAGAATAATGGTGGTATTGGGCAGCGCAAACAGACTGATGCCAACGCCGAGCAGGCATTGGGCCAGAACCAGCACGTACATGGGCGAATCCACCCGCAAAAGCCCGCACACAACAAGGCCCAGCCCGCACAGGGCAATGCCCGCCGCGCTGACCTTGCCCGGTTCAAACCTGCCGCACAACCGCGCGGCAACAGGGGTGGTCATGACCTGCATTACAGACTGGAGCGCAAGAAAAAGCCCGGCCTGCTGCACGGTCATACCGCGTCCGAACTGGAGATACAGGCTGAAAAAAAACACGATGCCAAAAAATGAACTGTAGTTGATGAAGGCCGCCAATGAAGACAGGGCAAATACCCTGTTGCGGGCAAGCAACCGCAGATCAAGCAAGGGATAGTCGCTCCTGAGTTCCTTGATGCAGAAAGCAGCCATCAGCCCCACAAAGGCCACCAGCAGGCCGCCAGCCAGGGCCGGAGCATCGGCCAGCTCGGACGAGCCAAATGTCAGGGCCGTCATGGCTCCCGCATAAATGCAGCACCCCTTCCAGTCAAAGGGCTTGCCCTTGGCCATGCGCCATTCAAGCTTGACGCGGTATTTCATCAGCAGCAGCACGCCCACGGACGCCAGAGCGCTGCCCCAGAACAGCCATTGCCAGCCAAGCCACCCGGCCACAAAGCCCGCAACAGGCGGCCCGCAGGCAATGCCCGCGTATACTGACGATCCGCTGTAACCAAGATAGGAGGCGCGCCGCCCCTCAGGAGCAGCCGAGGCCAGCAAGGCCAGACCGCAGGCGTTGAACATGGCCCCGCCCACCCCCTGCACAAAACGCAGCAGCAGAAACAGCGGCACAGAATTGACAAAACCCAGCAAGGCGCCGGCAAGGGCAAACAGGGCGATACCCCACAAAAATATGCGGCGGTAACCCCAGATGTCGCCCATGCTGCCGCTGGCCAGCTGAAACACAGCCAGTCCCATGGAATAAAAGGCCCCCATGAGGCCCAGCTCGCGCGCGCTGGCATGGAGGCTTTGCCCCAGCGGCGGCAGCACGGCGTTCACTCCGGCCATCATGAACGGCATAAAAAACAGGGAGGTACACACGGCCACAAGCAGCCAGCCGTGTCCTTTTTCAATGGATGAACTCATGGCGGCAGAGTAGCCTCGAGCATGCGGGGTGGTCAATACGCCCCGCATGCCGGTCAATTGCGCGGCTCAGAACCAGCGCGAACGCCCTGAACCTTTGAAAACGCACATCCTCAAAGGCAACAGGTCTAAAGCGTACCTACGGCTTCGGCCAGCCGCAGGCACATATCAGCCTTGTTCAATGTATACAGGTGAATGCCCGGCGCACCGGCATCAAGCAGGCTGCGTATCTGCCGCACCGCGTAGTCAAGGCCCACCTGCCGCACGGCTTCCGCCCCACCATCGTTATTGGCTTTCTCAAGGGCAAGGTAGAGCTTGCCCGGAATATTGGCCCCGCACAGCGAGAGCACCCGCCGCAGCGAGTCAAAACTCTGAATGGGCAGAATACCGGGGATGACCGGCGTAGTAATGCCCTGCCCGCGCAAATGGCTCACCAGGTCTTCATACTCGCGGGCGTCAAAAAACAGCTGGGTCAGGGCAAAATCCGCCCCGGCGCGCATTTTTTCAGCCGTGCAGCGCCTGTCGTCCGCAAAGGTGGGCGATTCGGGATGCGGGGCGGGATAGGCAGCTACGCCTATGCCCAGGTCAGGCTGCTGCTCGCGGGCAAAGGCCACCAGATCAGAGGCGTGGCGAAAGTGGGCTTTGTTCCAGTCCCACGGCTTGTCGGCGGGCGGGTCGCCGCGCAGGGCCAGTACATTGTTGACACCAGAAGCCTGCAAATCGTGCAAAAATGCGGCGATGGACTGAGGCTCCGCACCTACGCATGTGAGATGCGCCATGGCAGTAATGCCCCGCCGCGCCAACTCCGCCGTGACGGCAAGGGTATTCTGCTGCCGCGCGCCGCCCGCACCGTAGGTTACTGACGCAAACAGGGGGTTGAGCGCGCGCAGGCGATCCACCGTGGCATAAAAATCAGGCAACTGGGCCGTGTCAGAAGGAGGAAAAAACTCCAAAGAGTAAAAAGGGGCCGAAAGTTCCCTGATCATTTTGCCGATATGCATGGAAAGACTCCTTGGCGCGATATGCCCGCAGCCTGATAAATTACTGCGGCGTGATTGTTTATGTTTATATCAAGATAAATTGATATGTCAATAAAAATGTGCCATCGCACCTTGCCAAATGGCAAAAGCGGTCGTAATGCAGGTTACGGACAATAAAAATAGACGGCAAGACATGAATACCCGGCAGTTTTTCTTTATAGCAACGGACGCAATCCGGCCCGCTTGGCGGGTAATCCGCAGTCTGCCGACAACATGGCTGGCGGCCCTGATTGTCTGTTGCACCGTAGCCATGCCCCGGCCCGGCCTTGCCGCGCCAGACCAGCAGGGCAATCAGCCCCCCGGCGCTGTATTGCCCGACGAGGGCCACGCGCCTGCGTTGCCTGCCGCTGCCCCCCACGCCATGCAGCCCGCTGACGCCGCAGCCGCCAAAGGCGGCGTGGACGCTCAGGGCCGAGCCGACTGGCGGGAACTTGAACCGGGCCTCCTGTTTGGCGAATTTCAGCTCAACGAAGGCGATGCCCGCCTCACCGTCCTGCGTATTGACCCTGCATCATTTGACTTTACGCTCTGCTCCCGCTCTCAGGATGGCGGCCCCTCCCGCCAACTGAACCAGTGGGGCGAACAGTACAACCTTGTTGCGGCCATCAATGCCAGCATGTACCTGCCCGACGCTTCCACGAGCACAGGCTACATGCGCCAGGGTTCGCATGTGAACAACGGGCGCGTGGTGCAGCGGTTTGGCGCTTTTTTTGTGGCCGGGCCGGATGAACCGACCCTGCCCAAGGCAGCCATTCTTGACCGCGATAACCCCCTGTGGCGGCAACAGATGGATCATTATGATCTTGTGATTCAAAACTACCGCATGATCAATGCCGACAGGCGCATCCTCTGGTCGCCCGGCGGCCCGCACTACTCCATTTCGGCAGTGGCGCAGGACGGAGACGGGCAGATCCTCTTCATGCACTGCCGCCAGCCCGTGGAAGCCTATTCCTTTGCGCAGCAGGTCTTGCACCTGCCCCTCAACGTGCGCACCGTCATGTACGTGGAAGGCGGGGGCCAGGCTGGCCTGCTGGTTCGTTCCGCAGCGCTTACCCGCGAACTTGTGGGCCTGAGCCCCAGCGGCCTGCTGGTGACTGGCGACCTGCGGGCAGTGCTGCCTAATGTGCTTGGCGCGCGCCGCAAAAACGGTGAAGGAAATTCCGATGGCAACCCTGGCGGCGCTCCCGGCGGCGCGGACGCAAGGCCCGCAGCCCCTGTGGAAACACAGGCGCCACCCGTTTCTGCACCTGCACCCGCGGCAAATGCGGATCAAACCCAGCCCGTAACCGACACGCCTGCGCAACCGACACAGACCAATCCCTCCGGACAAGCCCCTTCGGACACTGCGCCCGACATGGTTGTGCCCACCAAGACAGAAGCCACCCCTGACGCTGAGGCTGCTCCGGCAAACGCAACTCCGCCTGCGCAAGCCCCGGGCACCGCAACAAGCGCGCCTGACGCACCCAAGGTTTCCCCGGCAGAATCGGCTCCTGCTGCCTCGCCGCTCACAGAACCGGGAACGTCCCTTGCCCATCCGGCATCCGGCCCGGAAAGCTCCAGTTTGCCCAAGGGTCCAAACAAGTAATTTACGGGCTAGTCTCTGCTTCTGAAAATTGGCTTTTCATGCGCTTCTCGTGGACTCACACCTCTCGCCTCTTTGTTGATAATAATTATCAATGCTAAAAAAAAGACTTTACATCGGGAGCCACTTCTTTCACAATATTTCTTGGTAAGGGGCTGAACGCGCTGATTGCGGCATGCTCAGCCGCCTCCCCCCAAGCTAACCTGTCAAAACAAGTGAGGGACTCATGCCCACGCAACTCGAAGTGTATAAGTGTACCCACTGCGGCAATATCGTTGAAGTTCTCCACGGCGGCGGCGCAGACATCGTCTGCTGTGGCGACCCCATGAAGCTGATGGTCGAAGGCGCAACCGACGGCGCGCTTGAAAAGCACGTGCCTGTTATCGAAAAGGTTGAAGGCGGCTACATGGTCAAGGTCGGCAGCGTTGCCCACCCCATGGAAGAAAAGCACTACATTGAATGGATCGAGCTGCTGGCCGACGGCAGGAGCTACACCAAGTTCCTGAAGCCTGGCGATGCGCCCGAAGCCTTCTTTGCCATTGACGCTGCCAAGGTTACCGCCCGCGAATACTGCAATCTGCACGGTCACTGGAAGGCCGAAAACTAGGTTTTCTGATGCAGGAACCGCACGGTTCCCATTTGTTACACCGGCATCAAGCCACAATTATATATTCAGGAGACATGCCATGCAAAAGTATGTTTGCGGCGTTTGCGGCTACGAATACGACCCCGCTGAAAACGACAACGTGCCTTTTGAAGATCTGCCCGATGACTGGACCTGCCCCGTTTGCGGCGTGGGTAAAGACCAGTTCACCCCTGCCTAATTTTTTTCTTTCCCCGTTCTTTCCCCCGCTTTGCCTTGCCCTAAGGCAGGGCGGGGATTTTTATAGAAGGGGATTCCCCAACACTGCGGAGACACATCATGCAGCCAGTAGAAATAAAAAAAGATATTTTCTGGGTCGGCTTTGTCGACTACGATCACAGGGATTTTCACGGTTATTCCCGTTCACCTGACGGTTCGACCTACAACGCCTACCTGATCAAGGACGAAAAAAACGTCCTGCTTGATACCGTCGCCTCGGGCTGCGAGGGCACCCTGCTGTGCCGCATGGCCCAGGTGCTTGAGCCGGAAAAGATCGACTACATCATCTGCAACCACATGGAACTGGATCACGCTGGCGCGCTGGAAGCCATTATTGAGCGTTGCAAGCCGGAAAAGATCTTTGTGTCGCAGACCGGCCTCAAGTCGATGGCTGGCTATTTTGACTGCAAAGACTGGCCCGTGCAGGCTGTGAAGAGCGGCGACAGCATCAACATCGGCAAACGCACCATCGTGTTTCAGGAAACCCGCATGCTGCATTGGCCCGACAGCATGGTTTCTTACATTCCCGAAGACAAGCTGCTGGTCAGCAACGACATCTTTGGTCAGAACATCGCCAGCTCCGCACGCTTTGTTGACGAATTCGGTGATGACGGCGAATACACTCGCCGCGTCAAGGAATACTACTTCAACATTGTGTTGCCCTACTCCCCCATGGTTCTCAAGACCCTGCCCGTGGTTGAAAAGCTCGATATCGACATGATCGCCCCTGACCACGGCCTCATTCAGAGGGGTGAAAAGGCCGTGCGCGGCATCATCGACTTGTACCGCGCCATGGCCGAGCAGAAGCCCCAGCAGCGCGCGCTCATTTTTTACGACACCATGTGGGAATCTACGGAAACAATGGCCTACGCCATTTGCAGCGGCCTGGAAGAAAACAACGTTCCCACGCGCATCATGAGCGTGAAGCAGAACCACCACAGCGCCGTCATGACCGAACTGGCAGACTGCGGCGCGGTCATTGCCGGTTCGCCCACCCACAACAATACCGTGCTGCCCCTCATGGCCGCCCAGCTTACCTATATGAAAGGTCTGCGCCCCCTGAACCGCATTGGCGGCGCGTTTGGCTCCTACGGCTGGTCGGGAGAAGGTCCCAAGTTCCTGCACGAGCAGCTTGCCTCCATGAATATGGAAATGCCTGCTGAACCCGTAAAGTGCAACTGGCGGCCCGATCACGAGGCCCTCAAGGCCTGCCACCAGATGGGCGTCACCATTGCTGAGGCTCTCAAAAAGAAATGCCAGGGCTAAGCCCGGACTGCCCCTGACTGAAAACAGCAGCGCCCGCATATGCGGGCGCTGCTGTTTTTTTTATGATGTGCGCACCTGTGCGGCGTGCTGTGCAATCAGGCCATGCCGCGCAATTGGCAGGCAGACGTGGCAGGCGGGCAGGCCATGCTACTCCGCCAGCCCGGCCTTTGCGGCAAAAGGATCCCAGGAAGGGTCACGGTGGGGTTCGTATTCCGTCACGAGAGCAAGCCAGTCGCTCATGGTCTGTCCGTACAGACGGGCTATAACCGCCAGGGTCATGTCCATACCGGCAGAAACTCCCGAAGATGTCACAACCGAACCGTCATCCACCCAGCGGGCCTTGGGCACCCAGTTCACCTTCGGGCCAGGGGCTGTGGACGCCTTAAAGGCCATCTTGTTTGTGGTGGCGGGCCTGCCGTCCAGAATGCCCGCAGCGGCAAGCAGTGACGCGCCGTTGCACACAGACATGACAAGCTTGGCGCTCTTGGCTTTTTTCTGCAGCCAGCCCAGAGTTGCCGGATTCTGAAGTTGCTGCGCAACATTGCCGCCTGGCACAAGCAGGTAATCCAGCTCTGGGGCATCCGCGTAGCTATAATCAGCCATGGTTTTGGGCCCCTGGTTGGATGGTACGGCTCCCTTCACAACAGCAACGGTAACCAGCCTCACATCCACACGCTTTGACGCATCCTCCCAAAAACGGGCCGGGGCGTGCCTGATGCTGCCCCACATTTCCATGGGGCCGTAGGCATCCAGCATTTCAAATCCGGGGAACAGCAACACGCCCAATGTTATCTGCCGGGCCCCTGGCGCGGGGTTTACATCGTACATGTTGTCAATCTCCACCTGTGCGGATATTTGCCCGGCTTGCGCCTGTACGCCAGTGGGCCAGAACGCTGCAAGCAGCGCCAGCAAAAGAGCCAGGGGTTGCAGACTGCGCTGAATATTCTGGTGCATACACGTCTCCTTGTTTGCCGGATAATGGAACACCCCGGCGTTGAAGTTATGCACCCATCCTAGGGCATGGCAGAGGCTGGCAACAATGACAATAAATCTGATCTTTCTGCCAATGCTGGCAGCATGCATGCCCATGCGGTAAGGAAGGATATAACGCGCACCAAAAGACGGGAGCGCAGACCAAACAAAAAAGCCCTCCGAAGCGGAAGGCTTTTATCATAATCGGGCGGCGTGCAGAGCGCACGCCCCATCATCAGCGGAGGAGCACCCCGCTGCTAATTGCGCACGTCGTCATCATTGTCGGCAGGACGCGCAGCAGGCCGCTGCCCTTTCTGGGAGTCGCGCTGCTGCATGTCGCGCGGGGGACGGCGGTCATCGCGCGGGCGGCCCATCTCGTCGCCACGGGAGCTGCGGCGGTCGCCCTTTTCGCTGTCGTAGCGGGGCTTGCCCATTTTTTCGCCCTGTTCGCTGCGGTTGTCGTGGCGTCCGTCCATGCGCCCATTGGGGTGGTTCTTGCTGTCCTTGCGGTCATACTGACGTCCGCCACGATCAGCGTCCTGGCGCCCGTTACGGTCGCCCTTCTGTTTGTACCCTTGCGGGGCATCTCCATTCTGGGCCGCCTGCACGGCAGGGGTGCCCACAAAGAGCAGGCCCACGGCAAGGGCGCTCAGCGCCAACGGTTTCAACACATATTTCATACGCATAAAGTTCCTCCTTGGGTGGGCATTTCGCCCATTGCCTCCTTACGCCAGCTCGAGCCTGTGCGCAAGATGGCAGCCATGCTATGGAACTTTATGTTAAAAAGCCGTTAGTGCGCCAACCAGCAGAATACAAGAAGCAGACCTTGTGCCGCAAAAAGGCCATCAGTTTTTGACGCGCGCATTGCGCAGGGCCGGGACGCCCACGCCGTCTCGCAAGGCTGCGGCCTTGAGCGCTTCTGCCTCGGGGCGCACATACGTTTGCCCTTCAATAGAATACTCCTTGGCGGCAAGAGGTTGCCCCGCCATGTCCACTGAAACGGCGCGACGCGGTGCAACCACGCGATCAAGCGTCTGTTCGCGCAGGCCCAGAGTGTGGGTGTGGCGCAGCACGGCATTTTCCACACAATCTCTCTGCCCGGGCAGGCATAGCACACGCAGCAATCCGGCAGGGCGGTTCTTCTTGCCCACACCCGGCAGCCACAGCACGTCAAGAACCTCCGGCATGGCGGAGAGCGCCTCCAGCGCCATACCCAGGTCTTCGCCGTTAAGGTGATCAATATGGCTCTCGAACTGCATGACCTTTTCACGCCCTCCAAGCACATGGTCAGCGCCGCCTGCGCCGTCTTCCACAAGCCACGCCCGCAGGCCAGCGGGCGCGGGACGGGAGCCGTAGCCTGTGCCAAGCGCAACGGCAACGCCCTCCGGGCCGGAAACAAACTGGTCTGTCAGGACATGCACCAGGGCTGCGCCCGTGGGCGTAACAAGCTCCTCGCGCGCATCTGTGGCAAAAACCGGCTTACCGCGCATAAGATACGCCGTTGCGGGCGCTGGCAGCGGGATGCGCCCGTGGGCGCACTCCACGGTTCCGGAAAACCACGGCAACGGCGAGGCGCATATCCGGCTCACGCCCAAGGCCTCCACGGCATATGCCGCGCCCAGAATATCCACGAGGGTATCGATGGCCCCCACCTCGTGAAAGTGCACCTCAGCCGGGGCAATCTGGTGCGCGTGCGCTTCGGCTTCAGTCAATGCATTTAGGGCTGCCAGAGCGCGGCTGCGCACGCCGGGCGAGACTTCAACCCTTTCAAATATGGCGGCGATATCCGCCGGATGCCGCAGGGGCTGCCCCTCGGCATTCCAGCTTACGGCAACCATCTGACCCGGCCCGCCGGGCCGTGTTTCGCCCCTGGCGTCAATGCGGCAATCCACTCCGGCGCGGGCCAGAGCAGCAGCCAGCGGGGCATAATCCACCCCAAGGTGCGCAAGGGCCGCAAGGGTCATATCCCCGCTGATGCCGCCAGAGCAATCAAGATATAAAAACATATCGGCCCCTTCCAAATTTGTCTGCGCGCGCAAACTGAGCACGCGCACTTGTGCAGCCTCGGCACATTGGTGTATAAAAGGATTGTGCGGGTCGCTGCGACCACGCCGTTATAACCTGAAACATATCCCCCCGGAGGGAAGCATGCCTGTACAGAATTGGATGACCACCGATGTTGTCAGCGTTGGCCCCGATACATCGCTGCTCAAAGTGGGCAAGCTCATGAAGGATCACCACATCCGCCGCATCCCGGTTGTTGATGATAACGGTCAGGTCGTTGGCATTATCTCTGACCGCGACGTGCGCGACGCCTCCCCCTCCAAGGCCACCACGCTCGACATGTACGAAATGCACTACCTGCTGGCCGAGCTGAAGGCCAAAAACATTATGACGGCCAAGCCCATCACCGTCAAACCGACCGACACTGTCGAGCAGGCAGCCCTGATCATGCTGGACAACAAGGTTGGCGGCCTGCCTGTAGTGGACGACAACGGCAGGCTTGTGGGCATCATTTCTGACCATGATGTTTTCAAGGCTCTGGTCGACATCACCGGCGCACGCATGGGTGGTTTGCAATTTGCCATAGAATTGCCCGACCAGCCCGGCACGGCGCGCCCCCTGTTTGACCTGCTGCGCGCGCACAATGCCCGTTTGCTCTCGGTGCTGACCGTCTCCAATGCCGATGGCAACCGCCAACTGTTCATCCGTGTGCGAGACCTTGAAAATTCCAAGGCCGAGCAGGAGCTTATGGACGGAGTCGGCAAGCTCGGCAAAGTGCTCTATTGCCAGCACTAAATCCCTACAATTAAATCATATTTATCCTATCGCATCTGAATTACTCAACAAAAGCCGCAACAAAAAAAGTGGGGCAAGAGCAAAAAAGATGCACAGGACTTGCCATCAAAAATTATTTGTGTCATAAGGACTCTCGTTGTGATTGCGGTATGCTTTCGCGCCCAACGGAGGAATTCGGCCGGAAATATCCGGTTGTGCAACGCCTGGGCGTCCGCCCCGGCGAGGTTGAGCAATAGCTGTCCAAGGAGGACACACGCATGGCTGAGATCACCTATAAAGGTAAAAGCTTTGAAGTTGACGAAGACGGTTTCCTTCTGCGTTTTGACGACTGGTGCCCCGAATGGATGGACTATGTGAAGGAATCCGAAGGCATCTCTGAGATCAACGCTGATCACCAGAAGATCCTTGACTTCCTGCAGGACTACTACAAGAAGAACGGCATTGCCCCCATGGTCCGTATTCTTTCCAAGAACACCGGCTACAAGCTGAAGGAAGTGTACGAACTCTTCCCCTCCGGCCCCGGCAAAGGCGCCTGCAAAATGGCCGGCCTGCCTAAGCCCACTGGCTGCGTGTAGTCCAGCCGCAACATTTTGGAAAAAAGCGGAAGGGAAACCTTCCGCTTTTTTTTGCCCATACCGCCCTGCTCGGGCATGCGCCGCCCATACCGTGCGGCGCGCCCGCCGGGGCTTGCCTTTCTGGCAACATTTCATATCTTCTCATCAGCCCGCGCTACGCTCCCCTCCCTTTACGCCGGGCCAAAAAAACGGTATCGCCCTGCCATGAAAATTCGTCTGTCCCTGAAAAAATGCGCCCTCTGGTTTATGGGCATCGTTATAGTCTGCGGCCTGCTGGGCGGCGGCGCGGTGGCCATGCTTTTTTACTGGGCCTCGCGCGACCTGCCCGACCTGAACCGTATCGCCGAATACAAGCAGCCGCAGGCTACTGTCATTCTGGCGCGCGACGGTTCAACCCTTGGCACCCTCTATCACGAAAAGCGCTTTGTCATTGGGCTCAAGGACATGTCGCGCTATCTGCCCATGGCCTTTCTGGCTGCGGAAGACGACGCCTTCTACAGGCACATGGGCATTGACCCCGTGGCCATCGCACGCGCCGCCATCAACAACTTCCGCAAGGGACGCCAGGGCGAGGGCGGCAGCACCATTACCCAGCAGCTCATCAAGCAATTGCTGCTCACATCCGAGCGCAGCTATACCCGCAAGATGAAAGAGGCCATTTTGGCCTATCAACTTGAAAGAAACTTCACCAAGGATCAGATCCTTACCATATATCTGAACCAGATATATCTGGGTGAACACGCCTTTGGCGTGGAATCGGCTGCCCGCACCTATTTTGGCAAGCATGCCGCTGATATCACCCTGGCCGAAAGCGCCGTCATTGCGGGCCTGCCCAAGGCCCCCAGTTCTTACAATCCCTTCCGCAGGCCGGAGGAAGCCAAGAACCGGCAGATGTACGTGCTTGGCCGACTGCGCGACCTCAAGTGGATCACTCAGGCCGAGTATGATCAGGCTGTGGCCGAACCGCTGGTCTACTGGAGCATGCCCGAGGGCATGGGCGGTGCGGCGCAGTGGTATCTTGAAGAAGCCCGTCGCCTGCTGGTGGAATTTTTTACGGAATCAAACCTCCGCGCACTGGGGGTGGAAACCACCAAGTACGGCGCGGATTACGTGTACGAAGCAGGCCTGACAGTGCAAACCGCCATGGATCCTGCACATCAGACTGCGGCTGGCGCGGCCCTGCGCCGTGGGCTGGAAGAACTGGACAAGCGCCAGGGCTGGCGCGGCCCTGTGGAGCAGCTTGACCCGGCAAAACAGAAGGAATTTCTGGCGAAAAACCAGTTTTCTCCCCTTGATCTGGCAGGCGGTGACTGGGTGAAGGCCCTTGTGACCACCGTGGATACCAAGGAAGTCAAAGTGGCGCTGGGCCAGGGATATACGGGCATTGTGCCTGTTTCGGCCATGTCCTGGGCGCGCAAGCCCAACCCCAAGGTTGCGGCTGCCAACGCGCCAGCCATCAAAGACCCCCGCCAGGTGGTGGCGGTTGGCAATGTTATCTGGGTTTCCGCAGAAGAAATCACGGTTACGGAAACCAACGCCAAGGGCCGCAAAGAGCAGAAAACCATTCCTTTTGATCCCACTGCGGTCAAAAAGAATACCCCTATCCATCTGCGCTTGCAGCAGGATCCGCTGGTGCAGGGGGCCATTGCCTCCGTGGAACCGCAGAGCGGCGACGTTGTGGCCCTTATCGGCGGCTACCAGTTTGGCGACAGCCACTTTAACCGCGCAACGCAGGCTCGCCGTCAGCCCGGCTCCAGCTTCAAGCCTGTGGTCTATTCCACGGCCATGGACTTTGGCTTTACGCCCGCCTCCACGGTGCTGGACGCGCCCTTTGTGTATGTGAACCCCTACACCAATGAAGTGTGGAGGCCCTCAAACTACGAACACAACTACAAGGGCGAACTGCCCCTGCACACGGCTCTGGCCCTTTCCCGCAATACCTGCACCGTGCGCGTGGCGCAGCAGGTGGGCATAGCCAATGTGGTGCAGCGCGCCAAGGCTCTGGGGCTTGAACCGCATTTTCCGCAGGAACTGGCTATCAGCCTCGGCGCTGTGGCCGTGTCTCCGCTTAATCTTACGCAGGCCTACGCTGCCTTTGCCAATCAGGGGCTTGGGGTGCGCCCGCGCATCATCACCTCCATCAGCGACCCGCAGGGCCGTGTGCTCTACAGGCAGGAAGTGGAACACTGGCAGGCTGTCAGCCCCCAGAACGCCTACATTATGGACACTTTGCTCAAGGAAGTTGTCAATTCCGGCACTGGCGGGCGCGCCAGGATTGATGGGCGCATCATAGCGGGTAAAACCGGCACCACCAATGATGAACGCGACGCGTGGTTCATGGGCTTTTCGCCCTACCTCGTGACCGGCGTCTACGTGGGTTACGATCAGGTGCAGAGCCTTGGCCGCCTTGAACAGGGCGGGCGTACTGCCGCCCCCATCTTCCGTTACTACCGCAGTGAAGTGGAAGACCGCTACCCCAAGGACGACTTTGTGATGCCCGAGGGCATTGTGATGGCCGATGGCCTGGCTTTCAAGGCCGACCAGCCCATGCAGGGCGCATCTGCGACCTCCCCCACCACTGCCGATGGAACGGCAGTGGATACCTCGGAAGGCGGCGAAGACCTGATGCGCCAGATGTTCTAAGCGCAGGCCCCAGAAGCCAGACGTTTAAAGCCACAGTCACGCACGGAATTGCACCAGCCGAAAGACTATGCAGCTTCCGTGCGTGACGCGGCGTAGACAAGACCGCCCGGCAAAAGCCGAATTTCCCATCCTGCAAGCGCTCCGGCGTGGTGCAGCCTGCCCTGCGGGGCGGAGACCTCCATGAAACATCGCATCAACATGGCCGCCGGAACCGAACCGGCGGATATCCTCATCACAAACGCCAGAGTCGTTGATGTTTTTTCCGGTCTGGTGCGGCAGGATTCCGTGGCCATCGGCGACGGCGTTTTTCTGGGTTTTGGCCAGCGCGAGGCCCGCGAAGTGGTGGACGCACAAGGGGCCTATCTGCTGCCCGGCTTCATCGATGCCCACATCCATCTGGAATCCAGCATGGTCACTCCAGCGCGCTTTGCCGAGATGGCCCTGCCCCACGGCACCACATCCGTTGTGGCAGACCCGCACGAGCTGGCCAACGTATGCGGCACTGCCGCCTTGCGCTTCTTGCTTGCCAGCGCCCAGACCCTGCCCTTGAGCATTTTTCTGGCCCTGCCTTCATGCGTTCCGGCCACGCCATTTGAAGACAGCGGCGCGGTGTTGAAAGCCGAAGACCTGGCTCCCTTCATGGACGACCCGTACGTGGCCTCGCTGGGCGAAATGATGAACTACCCCGGCGTGCTCAGCGGCGATCCTGAAGTGCTGGAAAAGCTTGCCCTGAGCCGTTCACGGCGCAAGCCCGTTGACGGACACGCCCCGGCCCTGCTGGGCAGGGAACTTGACGCCTACCTGTGCACGGGCATTGCCAATACGCACGAGTGCACCACAGCTGAAGAATTTCACCAGAACCTCATGCGCGGCTGCCGCATCTTTTTGCGAGACGGCTCCGCAGCGCGCAACCTGCCCGCGCTGGCCCCGCTGGTCACGCCCGGCAACTGCCACCGCTGCGCCTTTTGCTGCGATGACCGCCACGCCTCCGAACTCCTTACTGCGGGCCATATGGACGAAGTGCTGCGCAAGGCCGTGGCCCTGGGCATGGACCCCGTCACGGCAGTGCGTCTATGTACCCTCAACGCCGCCGAGGCCGAGGGACTGCCAGGCAAGGGGGCCATTGCCCCCGGCTATGACGCCGACTGCGTGCTGGTTGACGATCTGGCATCCTTCAACGTGCGCATGACCTTTGCGGGGGGGAGGCAGATCGCCGCAGAAGGCCGCATGCTCGTCCTGCTGGCGGATCCGCCCCTGAACGACCTGACCAATACGGTGCGGCTTGCGCCCCTGCCGGATGACGTGCTTGCTCTGCCCCTGCCGTCGGGCCGCGCACGGGTTATCCGCCTGCACCCCGGTTCGCTGGTGACGGATGCCGAAGAGCATGACGTCGCCTGCACCAATGGACTTTTTGACGCCCGCCAGAACGACGGTCTGTGCAAGCTGGCAGTTGTGGAGCGCCACAAGGCCACTGGCAAGGTGGGCGTGGGCATTCTGGCAGGATACGGCCTGCGCAACGCGGCTGTGGCAACCTCAGTGAGCCACGACTCGCACAATATTGTGGTCTGCGGGGACAACGATGCAGACATGCTGGCCGCCGTGCGCCGGGTTGCCGCCATGGGCGGCGGCATCGCCGTTGCGGGCGAAGGCCGGATTCTTGAGGAGCTGCCCCTGCCCGTGGCCGGGCTGATGACCCACGAAGCCCCGGAAACCGTGGTGCGTGCGCTGGATGCCATCCACGGCCTGCTGCACGGGCACGGCATTCCGGCCAATGTGGCTCCGCTCATGGCTCTGAGCTTCATGGCCCTGCCCGTGATTCCCTCGCTCAAGCTGACCGCGCGCGGTCTTTTTTCCGTTGCCGACTGGCGCTTTGTTTCGGTAGACGCGGCAGCGCGGCTCTGAGGCATTTTTTCTGACACCTGAGGGTAGCGTCCATTGCGCAGCCCTGAAGCAGCTAATAAAGGAACCTCATGATTCCCTTCGGTACGCTTGTCGTCTATGTAACCCCCAAGGGCCGCCGCTATGTCAAACGCCTCGTTGAAGGCCAGGACTGGCACAGCAATGATGGCACCCTTGTTTCCACCGAGGTGGCGCAGGCTGACCTTGGCTCTGTGGTCTACACCAACCAGAATGTGCCCATTCAGGTGATGGAAGCCACCCTGTATGACCGCCTCAAGGGCCTCAAGCGTCAGACGCAGATCATCTACCCCAAGGATATCGCCTATATCTGCCTGCGCCTCGGCGCTGGCCCGGGGCGTACCATCATCGAGGCGGGCTGCGGTTCCGGCGGCCTGACCACTGGCCTTTCGTGGTTCTGCGGCCCCACCGGGCGCGTGGTGAGCCATGAGGCCCGTGAGGAATTCATGAAGCTGGCGCGCCGCAACCTTGAGTGGGCTGGCGTGGGCGAAAATGTGGAACTGCACAACCGCGATGTGGCCGAAGGCTTTGCCGTGACCGGTGCGGACGCGCTCTTCCTTGATGTGCGCACCCCGTGGGAATACCTCGACCATGCTCTGGCCGCAGTGCGCCCTGGTGCGAGCTTCGGCTTTTTGCTGCCCACCGTTGACCAGGTGAGCAAGCTGCTGCTGGGCCTTGAGCGCGGCCCCTTTGCCGATGTGGAAGTGTGCGAGATTCTCATCCGCCGCTGGAAGCCAGTGGCTGACCGCCTGCGCCCCGAAGACCGCATGACAGCCCACACGGGTTTTCTGGTCTTTGCCCGTCAGCAGGATCGCAGCGCGGATTTTGACTCGCGCAAGCCCATGGGCACGCGTGAACGCAAGCAGGAAGCCGCCCGTCAGGCCCGCCTTGGCCTCACAGACGAAGCCCCAGAAGCTCTCGAAGGTGATATGGAGTGAATCCCTGGGTAGCGCTCATTGCAGCAGGATTATGTGAAATAGGCTGGCCCCTCGGATTCAAGGTGGCGCAAACAGCGCCCGCCTGGCGAATGGCGGCGATCTCGCTTTCCGTTGCCAGCATGGCCCTGAGCGGCTGGCTGCTCTTTCTGGCTCAAAAGCAGATTCCCATGGGCACGGCCTACGCCGTGTGGACGGGGATTGGCGCAGCAGGCACGTTCATTCTTGGCGTTGCCGTGTTTGGCGATGCCCTCAACTGGGGCCGAGCGCTGGGCGTTGCCATGATTATCGGCGGCGTTGTTGTGCTGAAAGCAATGACGCCCTGATCCCGCAAGTATTGCATAAAACGAAGGCCCGCCATTTGGCGGGCCTTCGTTTTTACTCTTCCCGGCATTTCCAGTTGATGGAGCGACCCCACAAAAGCAGGAGCAGCACGCACACGCTGCTAAGCGCCAGCGCCGGAGCAAAGCCGCCCAAGTATTCGCGCACCACGCCCAGCAGCAGAATCAGGCCCACATTCACGCAGTTGGCAAGCATGGACATGAAGCCGATGCCTGTTGCCGTATGGCTGGCCCCAGCGGCCTCAATGGTCAGGGTAAAAACAGAAGCATAGGTGCCGCCGCAGCACACGGCCAAGGCAAAGGCGCAGGCCAGCAACATCCATGTGCTGCCAGCCAGAGCAAGAAGCAGATAAAAAAGCCCGATGCCGAGCACAAGGGCCACAAGAAGTTTCTGCTTGGGCAGGGCGCGGCCAAGTTCGCCGCCTGCAATCCGCGCCATTGTGCCTGCCAGCAGAACAAGACTTGTGGGCAAGGCCCAGGCTTCTGCGTTGCTGCTGCCTGCAACGGCCCCAGAACTGGCGCTGTCCGCCAGCATCACGGAAAGCCAGTTGCCCAGAGCCGTTATGGTGCCGAAAGAAAATCCGTGGCAGCAACCGATAAACCACAGCCGCCTGTTGCGCGCCACCTGCCCCAGCACGCGCAGCACATTGCCCGCAGAGGTCGGTTCTGTTCTGGTTTCCCGGCGCAGCGGCGCAAGGGGCGGGCACAGGAGCGAAGCCAGCAAGGCCACGGACATAAGGCCCCCCAGAATATAGGCTGCCGCCCAGCCGCTTTCGCCAAAATATGGCAGCACGATAAAGGGAACCATTGTTCCCAGGCTGAATGCAGCGCCCTGCAAACCTTGCGCTCGGCTCATGAATGCCGGGGGGCACAGGGTCTTGACGGCGGAAACCATTGAAAGAAACAGCAATCCCGTAGCCAGCCCGATGAGCATGCGCATACACACGGCCAGAACCATGTTGTGCGGCAGGAGCAATGGCACAAAGCCGCCAGCGGCGCACAAAAGAGCCGAGAGCGCCAGTGTGCGCAGCGTACCCAACCTGTCCACCACAAGGCCCGCAGGAACCTGCACCAGCGTGTGCGCCCAAAAGGGCGCGCTGAGAAAAACACCAAGGCCTGCGTAATTGAGGCTGAAAAGACTCCTGAACTGCTCCGCCACGGCGGATACGTTCAGAAACATAAAGCCCATGCCCATACAGCCCAGAGCAGGAAGCCAGTAATAAACGGGAACCATGCAGCGTCCTTGCCGCGAAACAGACGCGGGCGGGTTTGCCCTCGGTCAAACAGCTATTTCAGGCGGTAACAGTTCTAAAAAAAAACGGTTGCGCCCCAATGGAACGCAACCGTGTGGATGTATACCTCTCAACGCTGATCCGCAATGCCTGAAACAGGGGCCTCGCCTAGCGCATGATCTTGAAGAAACGCAGCCGCAGAGCGTTGGTGACTACGGAAACGGAAGAAAGCGCCATGGCCGTGCCCGCCAGCATGGGCGAAAGCATGGGGCCGCCAAAAGCATGCAACAGGCCTGCCGCCACAGGCAGGCCGAGCACGTTGTAGCCGAATGCCCAAAAGAGATTCTGGCGGATGTTGCGCATGGTCGCGCGCGAGAGCGCCAGAGCCGTGAGCACGGCCTCCATGCCGTCCCGCATGAGCACGATATCGCCCGCCTCGGCGCTCACGTCCACGCCCGTGCCCACTGCCATGCCCACATTGGCGGCAGCCAGAGCCGGGGCATCGTTGATGCCGTCGCCCACCATGCCCACCACATGGCCTTCATCCTGCATTCGCCGCACATAGGCGGCCTTGTCTGCGGGCAGCAGGCCAGCGGCAATTTCCTCCACGCCTGCCAGCGCTGCCACGGCTTTTGCCGTGCGCTCGTTGTCGCCTGTCAGCATGACCACGCGCACGCCCATGCCGCGCAGGGCTGCTACCACTGAGGCTGATTCGGGCCGCAGGGCATCCGCAAGGGCCAGAATACCCGCAAGGCTGGTGCTGCCATTCTTTTCAAGAGCCAGCAGCAAGGGAGTCTGCCCCGCCTCGGCCAACAGGGCCAGCTTTTGCTGCGCTTCTTCCGACACGACGAGCCCGCGCTCAGTCATGAATGTTCTGTTGCCCACGGCAAGGCCGTAGTCCACGCCATCCAGCTTCACCCGGCCCGAAATACCCATGCCGGGCGCTACCTGCACATCATCCACGGGCAGTGATGCGAGATTGCGCTCCCTTGCTGCGCCCATAATGGCCAGTGCCAGCGGATGCTCGGAGCGCGCCTCCAGCGAGGCTGCCATGCCCAGCAACGTTTTTTCGTCCATGCCCTCCGGAGCATCCAGCAGTGTCACGCCTGTCAGCACGGGTTTGCCCGTGGTGAGGGTGCCTGTTTTGTCCACGGCCAGCACGCTGATATGCCCGGCCTGCTCCAGGGCAGCGCCGTTCTTGATGAGCACGCCAAGCTGCGCGCCCCGCCCCGTGCCCACCATGATGGACATGGGCGTGGCAAGACCCATGGCGCAAGGGCAGGCCATGACCAGCACAGCCACAAAAATCGTCAGCGGCGTTGTTATGGGTTCAGAGCTGAACACAAGCCATGCAAGGGCCGCCACAAGGGCAATGACCATGACGGCGGGCACAAAATAAAAGCTTACCCTGTCGGCCAGCCGGGCGATGGGGGCCTTGCTGCCCTGAGCCTCGCGCACCAGTCGTATGATGCGGGCAAGACGGGTGTTGCCGCCCACGGCGTCAGCCACAAATGTCAGCGAGCCTTCGCCGTTTACGCTGCCCGCCGCCAGCTTGTCCCCCGGCCCGATGGGTACCGGGATGGATTCACCCGTGAGCAGCGACAGATCAACAGCGCTTTTGCCGGTCAGCACGGTACCGTCAACGGGCACACGCCCGCCAGGACGCAGCAAAAGATGATCTCCCACGCGCACCTGTGCCAGAGGAGTTTCTTCCGGCGCTGCGGCGGCATCGTCAGGGTTGAGCCGCAGGGCCGTTTCCGGCGTCAGGCTCATGAGCGCGCCCATGGCATCGCCAGCGCGACGCTTGGCAACGGCCTCCAGATACTGGCCGAATTCGATCATGGTCAGCAGCACCGCGCAGGATTCATAATAGAGGTTCATGGCGCGGGTCATGGGTTCGCTGCCGGCAAGCCCCAGCAGGGTGTTGCCAAGGCTGAACAAAAAGGCCGCGCCCGTGCCCACGGCCACAAGGCTGTCCATGGCCGGGGCCTTGCGCAGGAGGGCCTTGATGCCGTCCACATAGAAATGGCGGCCCAGCCACACCACGGGCAAGGTGAGTACAAGCTGCGCCAGCATGAAGGCGCGTGGCGAAAGGTGCGGATCAAGCGCCTGCGGCAATGGCAGGCCGAGCATATGCCCCATGGAGATAACAAGCAGAGGTACGGCAAAGGCAACCATGGGCAGCAGACGACGCAAACGGGCCTGAATGTCAGCCGCAGCCCTGGCCTTACCTTCTTCAAACTGGCGCGCGGCGTCATCGTCCGCAGCGGGAGCCGCACTGAACCCAAGGGAGGCCACGCGCTCCATTATCCTTTGCTGCAAGTCGCTGTCCTGCCCGTCGCCGGGCCACACTTCCGCACTGGCGGCAGCAAGGTTCACGCTGATTTTTTCCACCCCTTCCATGCGGCCCACTACCCGCTCAATGCGCGAGGAGCAGGCGGCGCAGTGCATGCCGCTGATGTCAAAACGCAAAGGGCAGGCTTTATCCGTAGTTGTACTCATGGGTTCTCCACTTGTCATTCCGTATGGCGGCGAGTAAGCTGTAGATGAAAATGAAAACTCATTCCTGCATGGAGGATATGATGAAAACCCTGAAAGTCAATGGCATGCGTTGCGACCACTGCAAGGCCGCTGTAGAAGAAGCTGCGGCAAAGATATCTGGCGTTGCCAATCCCCAGGTCAGCCTTGAGGATAAAGAACTGCGCTTTGAAGAAAGCGGGCCGGTGGATTTGCAGGCCTTGAAGACAGCCATCAGCAACATTGGTTTTGACCCGGAATAAGCTCATGAATCTGTGACAACCATCACAGAACTACACCTTCATGGCGCGCTGCCCGATTGCAGGTTTTCAGACCATGCACGGCAGCGCGCCTTTGTTTCATGCTGCCACCAGTGGTGTTTTTTACAGACGCCGTTCAGGCAAGGGCGCACAAGACTTCTCATGACATCACGCTGCCAGGTGACCCTGCCTTGCGCGTCCAGAGTCCGTTCATCTTGCCGTTTTCTGCCGAATAGCGTAGTTCTTGGCAGGTAAATACGGTCACTGATCCACTGCACCTTCAGCGCGAAACACCACAGGCATGCTAATACAAACCACTCGCATCATCGGCATATTTTGCGCGGGCAAGGGCTGTTTTCAAGCCCTTCTGTTCTTTTTCCTGTGCTGTTTTTTCGTGGCTGCTCCCTCAGTGGCGGCACCCGGCAACTTTGCGCTGGACTTTACAACTATCCGGCTGGGCGACGATGCGCAGGGGCTGACGCAGGCCATCCCCGCAATTGTACGCCCTGACAGAAGTGATACTGTAACCGCCAGTGCAGATGCAGCCGCTCAGCTGGCGGCTCCGGCTTCGCCAGTGGTGCTGGTGGTTGGCGGCATTCAGGGTGATGAACCTGGCGGATTTTCTGCCGCGACTCTGCTGACCACACACTACACCATTCGCAAAGGCGTGTTGTGGGTTGTGCCAAACCTCAATTTCCCAAGTATTATCAAAAGGTCACGCGGGCTGCACGGCGACATGAACCGCAAGTTTGCCAAACTTGACGACCACGACCCAGAATTTGGCACCGTGCGCCGCATTCAGGAACTCATAAGCCACCCCCGCGTGGGGCTGGTGCTCAACCTGCACGATGGCAGCGGGTATTACCGCCCCACCTTTGAGGACAAGCTGCGCAATCCCAACCGTTGGGGGCAGTCTGTGATCATTGACCAGGAAGCGCTTGACGGCGTGTTCATGGGGGCACTGGGAAATGAAGCCCGGCAGGCCGCAGAATCGGCCAACAGCAAGCTGCTCTCCCCGCAGCATGCCTTGCACGTGCACAATACCAGAACTGCCGAGGGCGATCACGAGATGGACAGAAGCCTCTCGTACTACGCTGTACGGCAGGGAAAGGCAGCCTTTGGGCTTGAAGCAAGCAAGGAATTTCCTGTTGAAGTGCGGGCATATTACCACCTGCTGATGGTGGAATCGTTTCTTGCGCAGGCTGGGGTGGAATTTACACGCGGCTTTGCGCTTACCCCCGAGGGAGTGCGCGAAGCCCTGCTGGACAAGCTTGACGTCACCTTTGCCGACAACAAGGTTTTTTTGCCGCTGGAAGATGTGCGCCCGGCCATCAACCTGCTGCCGCTTTCCAAGGATGCTCCAGCACAGGCGGTCACATCCAAGCCCATCATGGCAGTGCTGCCCTGCGCCAAGGGCGAGGAAGGCCAGTACTGCGTGCACTATGGCAACCGCATGATCACTCTTATCCGCCCCGACTGGCGCGAAATGGACCATAGCATCACAGGCATGCGGGTATTGGCTGACGGGCGCGAAACCGAGGCCCCCTTCGGGCAGGTGCTGGAAGTGAGCAAGAGCCTGCTCGTGCAGCCAACAGAAGGCTACAGAGTCAACGCCATCGGTTTTGACAGCGGCCGCAAGGACGAAAGCGGCGAGGTCATGGCTCTCAAAGATTTTCAGTCCCGCTTTTCCGTTGACCGCCAGGGCAGGCTGTATCGCGTTGAAGTATACAAAGACCAGCGTTTCAGCGGCATGTTTCTGGTGCGTTTTGGTTCAGGCAGCAACCGCCTGACAAGCAAGGAAACTCCGTCCATTCCCAAGGACAGACTGCCCGACAAACCGGGGCAGGAATCAAATCTGGGGTTCTGAGCCTACCATGTCCAATCCTGAAATCTGCGTTGCTGGCGGCGGGAGCTGGGGCACGGCCCTGGCGCACCTGCTGGCGGGAAACGGCTACAAGACCTGCCTCTGGCTGCGCGATGCCGCAGTGGCCGAGGCTGTGCGCAACCGGCACGAAAACCCGCGCTATCTGCCGGGCTTTGCCCTGCATCCCAGCCTTGACGCTACCACTGACCCTGCCGCCATGGGGCGGGAAATCGTTGTGCTGGCGGTTCCCTGCCAGCAGTTGCGTGGCTGGCTTGCCGCCAACGCTGCCTTCTTTCGCAAAAACGTGGTGCTGGTAAATGCCGCCAAGGGCATTGAAACCACAAATCTCGCCACGTGCGCGGAGGTGACGGAACAGAGCCTTGGGCATCTTGCACCCCGCTACGCGACACTTTCCGGGCCATCTTTTGCTGCGGACGTTCTGCGCGGTCTGCCCACGGCCGTGGTTCTGGCTACGGCGGACGAGGCTCTGGGGCACCTGCTGCGACAGATATTTTCCGGCAGCGCTTTTCGCTGCTACTCCAGCACTGATGTGATGGGCGTTGAAATGGGCGGCGCGGTCAAAAATGTCATGGCCATAGCTGCTGGCGTTTGCGACGGCCTCGGCCTTGGGCACAACAGCCGCGCGGCGCTCATTACCCGTGGCCTTGCCGAAATGAGCCGTCTGGGAGTTGCCCGAGGGGCACAGCCGCATACCTTCATGGGGCTTTCCGGCCTTGGCGACCTTACCCTCACCTGCACGGGCGACCTTTCGCGTAACCGCCAGGTAGGCCTGCGGCTAGGGCGCGGTGAAAAGCTTGAACATATCACGACCAGCCTTGGCATGGTGGCCGAAGGTGTTAAAACCACAGCCGCCATTCACGAGCTTGCCCGCAGGCTTGAAGTTGACGCGCCTCTTACAGACGCTGTGTACAGCATCCTGTATGAAGACAACGATCCTCAAGAGGTGCTACACAATCTTATGTCCCGCCGCCTGCGTGACGAATAGCGCAGTACACTCCACATCAGCATTGCACCATTCCATATAACATGCATTTTGCAGTGCAAAATGCTGTTTTCCTTTTCTCTGATGCAGCAAGTTCTGGAGCTTTTCGGCAGCCGCAAGCCCGGCCCGAAGAGCGCTGCTTTTGCCCGCTCTACCCCCTCTTTTTTCCCCTTCAGAAAATTTTTTTCTTTTTTTTCACGGGTTCAAAATTTTATTTCACATTTCTTGTGCTGCGCACACACTGGTAAAATAAATCACAAAAAAGGTGACTGCGCGCAATGGAATTGTTATCAATTTCGGCGCAATTTTAACACGTTTTTTTAAATTTGTATTACTTCATTTTTTGCGCGATCACCCCCTTTTATCGATAGTTCAAAAAATCACATTTTAACGTGGCGTTGTCATTGAATTTCACAACGTTGCACAATGCATTAGCGCTTTTTTGCACAATTTGTTTGTGTAATCAGTTAAATCAAGACTAACATACCGATTTCACAGCCTCTCAAAATCGCGCAAATAGCAAACCGTTTATTGCTCCCACCCTCACATTACCCATTTTGATACCATTTTTTGCAATCTACCTGTTCTTCTTGGAAGAGTTGTTGCTTGCAACGGTTTGCAAAGTGGGCTAAGCCAAAAAAACTTTTTAAGATCATTTTTTCACGACATGGTATTGTGGTGATACCACGATGCCATTTAGGAAGTGCGGCCCGGACTTGACCGGGTTGATCCGCCGGGTACATCCGAGAGACCCGCAAACCACGGGGCAAACTATGACGGAATCACTGTTTTCGGCAGGCGGCTTTCTTGTGCCGCTTCTCGTGGGCATGGCCCTTATGCTGTATGGCGCGGCGCAGTCCGTGCGACAGCGCAACAATCCCCGCAGCCTGATCCTATGGGGTTCGCTGCATGATGCAGGCATTTTCTGCCTGGGTCTTGGAGCAAGCGGCGGCATCAACAGCACGGGCCTGTGGCTTTTTGTGCTGTTCCAGGCAGCCGCACGGCTGCTGGCCTGGGCCGCTCTTTCACGGCTGACCCCCCCGGCGCTTAATGCACCGGTGCAACTGCAGGATTTGCGCGCCACTGGCAAACGTCAACCCTGGACAGCAGCCTGCTTCGGCCTTGGCATGCTGGCTGCTGTGGGCGGCTCGCCCTTCCTGGTGCCTGAAGCCCGCATGTTCATCAGTTCTGGCATTCTGGGCAGCATGCCCGGCGCCATGGCGGCGCTCATGTGCATGGCCATTGCCACCACAGTTCTTATCTGGCTGCATGTGGAAGCAGTGCGGATTGCCGTGCTGGACACCACAGGCGAAGAAACCCCGGCTTCATGGGCAGCGCCTTCCGGCAATGTTTTTGTGATGCTGGGCCTCGCGGTAGTTGTGGCTCTGTTGGGCCTGTTCAGAGGCCCCATCACCGAACTGTTCGCTTCTTCCTACAATGTGGCTGTACCGCATTCGGCAACGCACCCGGCATACTGGTGTTATTACGCCGGTGCGTTCCTGACCGGCATCGCATTCCTGGCAAAGTTCGACCGCGCGCCCCTGGTGGGCGTGGCCTTCTCCGCTCTGGCGCTGGCGACCACCATCGCCACGCCTGCGGGTCCCACGGCCAAACTCTTCCTGGTTATGATCGCCGTTGTGGGTCTGGTCGTCAGCATATACTCGCTGAGCTACATCCACGAACGTCAGGGCCGCTACTGGTTCTTCCTGCTGCTGACATTCGCATCGCTGGCGGGCATCGTCTCCGCCGCCGACTCGGCGGCCATGTACGGCTACTGGGAACTCATGACCTTCGCCTCCTACTTTCTGGTGGTGCATGAGAACAACCGCAGCGCCTACAATGCTGGCCTCAAATATTATGTAATGTGCGCGGGCGGCGCGCTGTTCATGCTGCCTGGCCTTCTGTTGCTGGGCGATCCTTCGCTTTCGTTCGGGCTGATGCAGGGCGCATTTGTGCTCTGCCTGGCTGGCTTCGGCGTGAAAATGGGTCTTGTGCCCCTGCACTCCTGGCTGCCTGACGCCCACCCAGCCGCGCCTTCCTCGGTGTCTGGTCCCCTTTCGGGTATCATCACCAAGATGGGCGTGTTCGGCATAGTGGCAGTGCTGCTCATGCGGCCCATGATCATGGGCATGCCCGGCCTGTTCGGCCTTTCCTGGCTGGGCACCGGCCTTGTGGCCATGGGCGCGGCAACCCTGATCTTTGGCGAGATCATGGCTCTGCGCCAGGACGACATCAAACGCATGCTGGCCTATTCGACCCTCGGGCAGATTGGCGAAATCGCCCTGGTGCTCGGCGTAGGCACGTGGCTTTCGACCACAGGCGCGCTGTGGCACATGCTCAACCACGCCATTATGAAGGACCTGCTCTTCCTTGGAGCTGGCGCTCTCATCATGCGCGCGGGCAGCCGCAAGCTTGCAGACCTGCGCGGCCTTGGCCGCCAGATGCCGGTGACCGTTGCCTGCATGGGCATCGGCCTTGTGAGCATCATGGGGCTGCCGCCTTTTGGCGCTTTCTACAGCAAGTTCCTGATGATTCAGGCGGCCGCCGCCGCCGGGCACATCTGGCTGGCGGCCCTGATTCTGGGCGGCTCGCTGGTGGGCCTGATCTACTACACGCGCATTCTGAAAACCCTTGTGTTTGAAGAGCGCCCCGCCGACCTGCCCGCCGTGACCGAAGCGCCGCGCAGCATGCAGATCGGCCTGATCATTCTGGCGGGCATTTGCGTTATCATGGGCCTTGCCCCGCAGCTCGCCATGAACCTTGTGGTGCCGGTGGCCTCCATGTGCTTTACGCCCAACCTCAACGACCCCGATGTGCTCCTGGCCATGAATGTGTCCTGGCCCATCTTCGTGGTTGTTCCTGTGTTTGGCGCAGTGCTGCCCGCCCTGTTCTACCGTGACCGCAAAAAGGCCGGATGGGCCAGCGTGGGCGTGTTGCTGTTCACCGCGCTGCTGGTCATCCTGTTTGGCCGCGATCTGGATACGCTTTCCTTCTGCTTTGCCCTGCTGGTTCCTGTGCTTGGCGCGGTCAACATGGCCTACGCCCTTGGCTACATGGAACACAGCCACCGCCAGTGGCGCTTCTACTGCGCCTTTACCGCCATGTGCGGCGGCCTGGTGGGTATGGCCGCCAGCCAGTACATGCTGAGCTTCTTCCTGTTCTGGGAAATAATGAGCTCGTGGACGCTGTATCTGGCCATTGCCCATGAGGGCGACAAGGACTCGCTGCGCGAGGCCTTCAAGTACTTTATCTTCAACGTGTTCGGCGCGGGCTTCATCTTCCTGGGCCTGTGCGTTGTGGGGCCGTTCACGCCTTTCAACGCCACCCTGCTCACGGGTGCCGCACCTTACATTCCCCACGGCGCGGCATGGCTTGGCATGGCCCTGCTGGCCGCCGGTTTCCTGATGAAGGCGGCCCAGCTGCCCTTCCGCATTGACTGGCAGATGCACCCGGCCCTGGCCCCCACGCCTGTTTCCGGCTACATCTCGTCCGTGCTGCTTAAGAGCGCCATCTTAGGCCTCATCAAGCTGTTCATGCTCATGGGCGGCGGCTTTATGCTGGCCGGCGTGCTCGGCGGCATGGAGCAGAACATCATCAGCACCGTTGCCATGTGGATCGGCGGCATCACCATCATCATGGCTGCCGTGCAGGCCCTGCGCACCAACGTCATCAAGCTTGTGTTCATCTATTCCACTGTGAGCCAGCTTGGGTACATGGTGCTGGCGGTTGCCGCTGGCGGCGCGCTGGGTTACGCGGGCGGCATGCTGCACGTGATCAACCACGTGTTCTTCAAGGATCTGCTGTTCCTTGTGTGCGGCGCAGTCATGTTTGCCACCCACAGGGAAACGCTGGAAGACCTCGGCGGCATTGGCCGCCACATGCCCTTTACCCTTGCCATGTTCGCCATTGCCGGGCTTTCGGTTGTGGGCGTGCCGCCCACCAGCGGATTCTCGTCCAAATGGCTTATCTACCATGCCCTCATGGAAGCGGGCCAGCCCTTCCTGGCGCTGCTCTCCCTGATCGGCAGCGTGCTGACCATGGCCTACATCGCCAAATTCCTGCATGCGGCCTTCCTGGGCCAGCCCTCGCCCAACCTGCACGAAGTGCATGAGGCCCCGCTGATCATGCGCGTGCCCATGGGCATTCTGGCTGCCGGTTGCGTGATCACGGGCGTGTTCCCCGGCCTGGCCCTTGGCCCCATCAACAACGTATTGGCTGAATACGGCTTTATGCCGCTCAACGTGGGCCTGTCCGGCGTGCTTTCCGGCCCCGGCGCATGGAACGCCACAGGCATGTTCGTCATGATGGCCCTTGCATTTGCTGGCGGACGCTGGTTCGTGCTGCGCTTTACCCGCCTGCGCGAAATCGACGTCCACACCTGCGGTCTGCCGGTCGAAACGTCCACCAGCCGCATGAAGCCCTCCAGCATTTTCGGGGAAATCCTCGGCCTTATGGGCGGCAATAAGCCCGCCAAGGAGAACCGCTGATGAGCGACACCCTGCTTGCCATACTGCACATGTGCATCTTCCCCGGCGGGGCCTTTGCCCTGCTGGTGGCGATGTTCTTCAAAGGACTTGACCGCCGGGTCGAGGCGCGGCTGCAGCGCCGCGTCGGCCCCCCGCTGATCCAGCCCTGGCTCGACATCGCCAAGCTGCTGACCAAGGAAACCCTTATCCCCAAAACCGCCTGCCGTTCGGCCTTTTTGATGGCCCCGGTGTTCGGTTTCACGGGTATGGCCGTGTGCGCGGCCTTTATCCCGATCCCCGGCGTGTTCAACGGCCTGTTCAACATGGGCGACCTGCTGGTGATCTTCTACCTGCTGCCCATCCCGGCCATGGCCATCATGCTGGGCGGCTCGGCCTCCAGTTCGCCCTACGGCGCTGTGGGCTTCTCGCGCGAAATGATGCTGATGCTGGCCTATGAAACGCCGCTGCTCATGATTCTGCTCTCTGTCGCCATGCTTACGGGCAAGGTGCTGAGCGGCGGTGCCTGGGGCGCGGAGTTCTCGCTGCTCAAGATCGTCGCCATGCAGCAGCAGGTGGGTTCCTTCGGGTTCAACCCGACCATGATCCCAGCTCTGCTGGCCTATCTGATCTTCCTGCCCGGCACCATGGGCGTTGTGCCCTTTGATATCCCCGAGGCGGAAACTGAACTGATTGAAGGTCCCCTGCTGGAATACGGCGGCCCCTTGCTGGCCCTGTTCCAGATCACGTCCGCGCTCAAGACCTTTGTAGTTTTGGGCCTGGGGGTTGCGCTTTTCTTCCCCGGCACCATATCTGACATATGGCTGGTGAATCTGGTCTGGTTCCTGCTCAAGTGCCTTGGGCTCATGCTGGTTTCGCTCACGCTGGTCAAATCGGCCACCGGGCGCTTCCGCATTGACCAGGCCTTCCGTTTCTACATAACTGTGCCCACGGCGCTTGCGCTGTGCAGCCTTATACTGGTCTGGGTGATGTAAGGAGGCCGACGTGTCGCTGGATAACATGCTTAAAAAACTCTCCGTGCGGTCGCCGTGGCTTTTCCGCATCAACGCAGGCTCGTGCAACGGTTGCGACGTGGAACTGGCAACAACCGCCTGTATTCCGCGCTATGACGTGGAACGCCTGGGTTGCCGCTATTGCGGCAGCCCCCGCCATGCCGATATTGTGCTTGTGACAGGCCCTCTGACCACCAGGGTGCGTGACCGCGTGCTTAAAGTGTGGAACGAAATTCCCGAACCCAAGGTCACTGTGGCGGTGGGCATCTGCCCCATCTCGGGTGGCGTGTTCCGCGAAGGCTATTCCATTGAAGGCCCGCTTGACCGCTACATCCCGGTAGACGTCAACGTGCCCGGTTGCCCGCCTCGCCCGCAGGCCATTCTTGAGGCTGTGGTGCTGGCGCGTTCCATCTGGCTGAAAAAACTGGGCGTGGAGGAGTGATATGGCGGGCTTTCTGAAAGTTCTGTTCCGCAATTTGCTGGAAGGTCCAAGTACCGACCCCTTCCCCTTGGGCGAAACCTTCACCCCCGAAAGGCTGCGCGGCAAGGCTGTTGTGGATCCCGACCTGTGCATGGGCTGCGGCATCTGCCGTCACTCGTGCGCGGCAGGGGCCATCAACATCTCGCCGCTGCCCGACCGCAAGGGTTTTACCATCACCATATGGCAAAACTCCTGCTGCCTGTGCGCCTCGTGCCGCCATTACTGCCCCACCGGGGCCATGAGCATCACGACCGACTGGCACACCGCGCATCCGGAATCGGAAAAATTCAACCGCATCGAACAGCAGACAGTTCGCTACGAGCCCTGCGCCGGTTGCGGCGAGCTTATGCGCCCCCTGCCCAAAAAGCTGGCCGAAAAGCTCTATGCCTATAATGACGAAATCGACAGGGATCTGACGCGCAGGCTCTGCCCCAAGTGCCGCCAGCTTGAGGACGCCAAGCGCAATGCCTGCGTACTGCCCGCCGCCAGCGGCGAGGCAGCGGCGACCAGCGTCACTTCTGCCGCTCCCACCAAGGATTAGCGGTTCATACCCGCGGAGAACATATGCAAGAGACAATTAACGGCAACGCCAAAGTCATCGAGGGGCTTTCAGCCCTGTGTACCGAAGACGACGCCGTACATCACAGCACGGACAGCTTCGGCAACGCTTTTCACTGGTTCAGGCTGGGTACGCCCCGCATGTTGCAGGATGCCGCCGCCATCATGAGCGAAGCCAAGGCGCGCCTGTGCATGACCACTGCTTACAACCGCCGCCAGCTCAGCGAACCCATGCAGGAAGTTTGCTACCACTTTGAGCTGGACGGCGTGGTTTACAACATGACCGTGACCCTTAACGGCGAGTGGCCCACCGTGCCCTCCATCACCCCCCTGTTCGCCAATGCCGACTGGCACGAACGGGAAATGATGGAACTATACGGCATTCAGGTTACAGGCCACCCCAATCCCACGCGCCTGTTTCTGGATGAAGAGCTTGACGCAGGCATTCTCAACGAGGCCGTGCCCCTGTCCATCATGATGAACGGGGCCTGCACCACCGACCTCTGGGAACGCATTCTCAATGACAAGGAGCGCAACCATGAGTAACACCTTCACCATGCCTCTGGGCCCCGTACACGTGGCCCTTGAGGAGCCGGTATATTTCCACCTCACGGTGGAGGGTGAAACGGTTCGCCACGTGGAACTGACCTCCGGTCACGTGCACCGCGGCATGGAAGCCATGGCTACCCAGCGCAACCTCGTCAAGAACGTCACCCTTACCGAACGCGTGTGCTCGCTCTGTTCCAACAGCCACTCCTTCACTTACAGCATGGTGGTGGAAAACGTGCTCGGCATCACCATTCCCGAGCGCGCCTGCTACCTGCGCGTGGTGGCCGAAGAAATCAAGCGCATTGCCTCACACCTGTTCAACACGGCCATTCAGGCGCATATCATCGGCTTCAAGTCGCTGTTCATGCACGTGATGGAAGTGCGTGAAATGATGCAGGACCTCAAGGAAACCGTTTACGGCAACCGCATGAACCTGGCGGCCAACTGCATCGGCGGCGTTAAGTACAACGTCACGCCCGAGCTTTTGGACTACATGCTCAAGACCCTTGCCAAGGTTGAACCGCAGGTGGATGAAATCCGCGAGATCTACGCCACCAACGGCATGGTTCTTGGCCGCACCAAGGGCCTTGGCCTGCTGCCCAAGGAAGACGCCGTGCATCTTGGCGTGGTTGGCCCTGTGGCCCGCGGTTCCGGCGTTGCCATCGACGTGCGCAAGGATTCGCCCTACGCCGCCTACGGCAAGCTGAACTTCAACCCGGTTCTTGAGCACGGCTGCTGCGTGAACTCACGCACCATGGTGCGGCTGCACGAGATATTTGAATCGTTCAGCCTCATCCGCCAGTGCATCGAAAGGATGCCCGAAGGCGAGGTCACGGCGCCCATGCGTCAGATCCGCACGGCAGAGGCCTGCGCCCGCACCGAGGCCCCGCGCGGCGAAGTGTTCTACTACATCCGCACCAACGGCACGGATATGCCCTCGCGCCTCAAATGGCGTGTGCCTTCCTACATGAACTGGAAGGCCCTGGGCGTCATGATGCGTGACTGCAAGGTGGCCGATGTGGCGCTGATAACCAACAGCATCGACCCCTGCGTTTCCTGCACCGAACGCTAGGCGTAAAAGGTTTGGAGAGTTTGATCCATGCATGAGGCAACGCTGGTTCAGGGACTGCTGAACATGGCCATCAAGGCCGTGGAAGACCACAATAAGGCGCATCCGGAATCTCCGGTCAGCCGTATTGCGGAATTTCAGTGCGAACTGGGCCTGCTTGCCTGCGTGGAAGCGCAAACGCTCACCGCCTGCTTTGAACTGCTGGCGGAAGGAACCCTTGCCGAGGGCGCAAAGCTTACGCTTGCATGCGCGCCCCTGGCCTGTACCTGCAATCAGTGCGGACATGAATTCAGCCTGACGCAACGGCATTTCGTCTGCCCAAGTTGCGGCGGCGAAAACATCCACTTCAACGGGGGTCATGGGATGACGCTTATGGCCCTGCACGTTGCATCCGAGGAAACGGACCATGACTGAACATATCCAGGTCGTACCCGACAAATGCCGCGCCTGCCGCCGCTGTGAAGTGGCCTGCATTGCCGCCCACCACGGCATGAGCTTTAAAGAGGCCATGAAACACCGCGACGAACTGGTTTCGCGCGTACAGGTGGTCAAGGCCGAAGGCTTCAAGACCACCGTGCGTTGCCACCAGTGCGACCACGCGCCCTGCGCCAACGTGTGCCCCACCGGCGCATTGCAGCAGGATGCCGATGGCCGCATCATCATGCGCGTACAATACTGTGTTGCCTGTAAGATGTGCATCGCTGCATGCCCCTACGGCACCATCACCCTTGACACCATCGGCATGCCCTCCGTGGACGGCGACGATGGTGAAACCCTGGCCCAGCGCGCCCGCCGCGAAGTGGCCGTGCGCTGCGACATGTGCCGCGCATGGCGCATGGAAAACGGCAAGCGCATCACCGCCTGCATGGAAGCCTGCCCGGCCCACGCCCTCTCGCTGGTGCTGGCAGACGGTTCTGTGGTGGAAGCCCCTGCGCCGGAAAAGAAGCCCGCCATGGAAGGCGCGCCGGAAAAACCCGCCGCTCCAGTGGCAGAACCCGGCCCCCGTGCATCCGTGACCGCTGCTGGCCGCGCCTCTGAAGAGCCTAAGGCTGAGGAAACCAAAGCTGAAGAAGCCAAGGCTGAAGCCCCTGCCGCCCCAGTGGCGGAAGCGGCGGCTCCGGCCCCAGTTGCGGAGGCTCCCGTAGCGCCCAAAGCCGAGGAACCCAAGGTCGAAGCGCCTGTGGAAACTCCCGCAGAAGCCCCTGCCGAAGCCAAAGCCGCTCCGGTAGTGGAAGAAGCCCCCGCGCCTGAAGTCAAGGCGGAGCCTGCGGCAGAAGCCCCGGCAACGGAGCCCGCAACGGCGGCAACACCTGTTGAAACCAAGCCCGTGGCTGCCCCTGCAGCACCCACGGCTGCGGCCTCCAAGCCTGCCAAGAGCAACAAAAAGGCCACCAAGAAGGGCGGCAAGAAGTAAGCGCTTCTGCCCACTCTGCACATTCAGGCCTCGGCGCGGCAGTCGGAATATTCCGGCTTCTGCGCCGAGGCTTTGCGCTTTATGCAAAGGCCGCACGTTTCCCGCATGCAGCCTCTATAATCATTAGCGCTTGAAATGCTCGCTTACACCAGCCAAAAACCTGCCTGCTCGCATTTCGTGGCAAGGATTTTCGGGAACATCCTTGCAGAACAGTTAATTCATTTCATTTGCACCCTGTTATAAAATCACCTTAACATACAGCATGTTGCTTTGATTTAGCCTGAAATGCGGCTCTGAATTGCAAGTTTTTGTGATCTCGGTCACAGAACATCCCGGGCATTTCTGGTGTATTGCCAGTGTTGCTGACAACAGGCCTTGCTGTCAGCCATGGCACTGAGGCGTTCCGTACAGACGTAAGCGAAACTGCAATACCAGACCGTCCGCACGCATGCTGAGGTCTGAGGGGAGACAAGATGGAAAACAGCGACCTGCAAACCATCCATGCTGCCTTGCAAACCGGCCCCTTTGCGGCCATGTCGGATACTGAACGCCAAAAGCTGGCCCTGCACGCCCGTGTGCAGCCATTCAGCCAGGGCGCGACGCTTTTTCGCGAAGGCGAAGCCACTACCGATGCCATGCTGCTGCTCTCGGGCATGGTCAAACTGTGCCGCCACTCGGCTCAGGGCAAGGAATGTGTGCTGCACCTCGTGCGTTGCGGCAGAATGCTGGACGCAGGGGTGCTTTTTTATGAAGAAGGCCTGCCCGCAACGGCTATCGGAGTGCAGAACGGCGTAGTTTTGCGGCTCGAACGCAAGGCCCTGCTTGAAGCCCTGCGCAACGACGCGGCCCTTGGGGTAGCCATGCTGGCGGCCATGAGCCTGCGCCAACGCCTGTTCATCAACAAGATTGCGGGGTCGCAGGGTCGCATTTCCGTTTCGGGCCGGGTAGCGGCGTGGCTGCTGCACCGTGCAAAAATGGAAAAAAGCGCTACCCTGAGCATGGGCGTTACCCAGGAAACCCTGGCCCGACAGATGGGGATAAGCCGGGAGAGTTTGAGCCGGGAGCTTAGCGCCCTGACATCAGCCGGACTCATTGACCGCGACCGACGCCGCATTATTCTGCTTGATGCCAACGCCCTGCGCGAAAGGGCAGAAGCATAGATTCATTTCATATCGATACCACTCTGTCGGCTGCAGGCGCAGCTTTGACCGTTATACAGTGAAGATGCCGCCACTCAGGCAGCACCGCCTTTATGAGTGCGCGCTCGCCAAGGAGCGCTCCAAACGCGATGAGAATGCAAACTCTCAAAACAGATTTTCAGGATCAGCATGAACGCTTGCATTGTTTATTCTTCCTGCACGGGCAATACCCGCAAAGTGGCTGAGGCTCTGGCCGACACCTCGGGTCTTCCCTGCTTTCCCGTGCGCATCGCCCCTGAGCCGGATGACTTTGATATACTGGCCCTGGGCTTCTGGGTGCGCAAAGGCCTGCCTGATGCCCGCGCCCTGCGCTACATGGAGCGTATACGCGGCAAGCACGTATTTTTTTTCGGCACGCTGGGCGCGTGGCCCCATTCAGACCACGCCCGCCGCTGCATGGCGGCAACGCACAAAATTTTACAGGCTGGCGGCAATGCGGTAGTTGATGGATTCTTGTGCCAGGGCCGGGTCAATCCGCAGGTGGTTGCCGCATCCCAACGCAAGGGCGGCCATCCCCTGAGTCCAGAGCGTCTGGCCCGCCTGCGCGAGGCTGAGCGCCATCCGGACGCGGCAGATCTTGCTGCGGCGCGCCTGCACTGGCAACGCAGCCTGCAAAAATACACTGCCAATGCCCCAGCCCCGCAACCCCCTTGTCTTGCCGCAGGCATCTTATCCACGCCGGAACCCATCGGCAGCAATACCTCGCTGTAACCAGACAGCAGGCCAGTATCAGGAGCCGCAAATGCGCAAACATAACCGCGAATGCCTTGATCCGGCATTTTTTGACGAAGTTTTTTCCACCGCCGAAGACCTCTGCCTTGCCATGCACGACGGGGAATTTCCCTATGTCATTCCGCTCAACTTTGTGCGCCAGGGCAACTGCATCTACGTCCACTGCGCCCTTGAAGGTCACAAGCTGGACTGTATCCGCCGCAACCCCAATGTGGCCTTTACCTTGTATGCGGATGTGACCATCCATAGGGAAAAGTCCACGACCTATTACAAATCGCTGTGCGGCACCGGACGCGCCGTGATTGTGGATGATCCGGCGGAAAAGGGCCTCGCCCTTGATGCCCTGGCAGTGCGCTACGCCGCCCTTTGCCCCACGCCCACGCCGGATGCGGCCCTTGCCCGCACGGGCGTGGTACGCATTGACATTGTGGATCTGGTGGGCAAGCGCAAACTGCCCAAGTAAACGCCTCACCCCATGCACGGCGGCGCGTAACAACGCCATAACATGCCGAATGTAAAGGAAGTCTGACATGCGCGGAGCTTCCCGCCTTATCCCCTTGCCTTCTTTTCTGGCCCTGCTGCCTGCTGGAGCGCACTTCTGGCGCAGCGGTCAGCCCGGCCTCGCCGCCGCCTGCCTTGCTCTGGCCCTGCTTGCCTGGGGCCGCGCCGCGTGGGTGCGCCTGCTGCTCCTGCTGGTGCTGCCCCTGCTGGCCGCCCGCTGGATATGGGCTGCGGCCCAGTTTGTGCAAATGCGCATGTTCATGGGCGAACCGTGGCACAGGCTGGCTGTTATCCTGCTGAGCGTTGCCCTGTTGACGGCGCTTGCCGCCCTGCCCCTGCTGCGCGAATCCGCGCGACAACGCTACCACAAGGGGGACACGAGCGTGCGCACCCAACTGGCCGCCCTGTTCCTTTGCCTTGTCCTGTTGCTGCCAGTCTGGCTTATGAAGCCGCAGATGCTGGTTATAGAACGGTTTTTCCCCCAATGGGGATCACTGCAACTTGCGCTGGCGAGCATCTGGGCGGCCTGCGCAGCCGGATGGCTGAGCGGCAAAAAGGTTCCGCAGGTCAGAATGCGCCTGTGGCGGCTTTTTTCACTGGTCTTTTTCGCCCAGCTTGTCCTTGGGCTCGCTCTGGAAAGCCGCTTTCTTCTCAGCGGGCAACTGCATCTGCCCGTTCCGGGGCTGATCGCCGCCGCGCCCATCTATCGTGGCGGCGGCTGGTTCATGCTGGGCCTGTTCACTTTTTCCACCCTGATTGCGGGCGCGGCCTGGTGCAGCCATCTTTGCTACTTTGGCGTGTGGGATGCCAGCGCCGCAAAGTCCTGCGCCGGAGGCCCGCACGGATTATCTGCGATAAAAAATTCCGGCTCTGCAAACACCGATTCCGGTAATGTTGCTCCGCCCGTTCCCCGCCGCGCTCCCAGGTGGTTGCCATATCTGCGGCTCGCCATGCTGGGCCTGACCCTTGCCGTTCCCCTGCTCTTGCGTTTTTCGGGTGCGCCGCTGGAGGCGGCTCTTGCCTGCGGCCTATTGCTTGGACTGCTGGCTGTACCGGCATCCCTGCTGGTCAGCCGCAAAGCCGGATATGCCGCCTACTGCCGGGGCCTCTGCCCCTTGGGGCTGCTGGCAAAGTGGATTGGGCGCATTACCCCCTGGCGCGTGCGCCGCACAGGCCCCTGCCGCCGCTGCATGGCCTGCGTACGGGTATGCCGTCAGGACGCCATGGGTGACCCCATGACGACATCAGGCCCCAATGCGGACTGCAATCTGTGCCGCGACTGCATAGCTGTATGCCCGCAAAAGGCGCTCTCCATAACCTGCTACGGCATGCACGGCACGCAAGCCTGGGCAGGCCCAACACTCATTGCCCTGCTTGCTGCCCTGCACGCGGCATTTCTTGCCATGGCCCGTATCTAGACCAGATTAGCTTTGAAATGCTCCAACGCAGCCACAAACAGTTCATTCAACCAGGGAAGCACGGCTTCACAACCCGCGATTCTCGCAACATCTAGTAACGAGGATGCCAATGATGCGTGTTTTGCGCCGCCTGCGGGCAGGCACAATGGCCCCGCCCAGGGCCGACTGGAATGAAATATTCTGGGCATGGGCAGGCAGTTGCCTGTCCATAATCAGCCTTGCGCTGCTTGAAAAGCTCTGCTCGCAAGAGTGGAATCTGCCCCTGCTCATCGGCTCGTTCGGCGCTTCCGCCGTGCTGGCCTTTGGCGCGCCCCACAGCCCGCTGGCCCAGCCCCGCAATCTTGTGGGCGGGCACGTGCTTTCCGCGCTTGTGGGCGTGAGCTGCCAGCTCCTGTTCAGCGATAATCCGGTGCTGGCCTCGGGCCTTGCTGTTTCCACGGCCATCGCCCTCATGCACGCAACGCAGACCCTGCATCCTCCGGGCGGCGCAACGGCTCTTATCGCCGTCATCGGCGGCCCCGGCATCCACAGTCTCGGCTACTGGTACGTACTCCTGCCCTGCGCAGCGGGGGCCATCTGCATGCTGGCCCTGGCCTATGCGGCCAACAATCTCGCCGCCCGCAAGAGGTATCCCCTTTTCTGGTGGTAAGGGTCTTACAAAAAACGCGGTGCTGACGATCCATATTTGCAGCACAGAGTCATAACAGTTTGCCTGCCTTCGTGGAGTCTGCCCTTGCGGCCCTTCACGAAGGCAGGCAAATTTCGCTTCATGGATGGAGGCAGCAAACGAAACACCTTGCTTTCTCCATTGCATCTGCTTGGCTCATGCTAGAAGGGCAGCCCGCCGAACTCCAGCCAGCCGCCGAACCTGGAACCAATCCCTGGCTCTGGCTTGCCAGCCAGGAGCAAAGGGCGTAGCCTCATTGTCTTACTTTTATCGAGGTTATGACATGTCCGGCATATCTTCCGCTTCCCCCCTGGCGGAGGGCCTGCGGCGCGCACTGCCCATTGTGCTGGGCTACCTGCCCGTAGGCTTCGCTTTTGGGGTTCTTGCAGTCAAGAACAACATCCCGCCCTCTCTGGCTGTCGCCATGTCCGTGCTCATGTTTTCCGGCTCCGGCCAGTTCGTGTTCGCGGGCATGTGGGGCGCTGGCGCAAGCGCGCTCTCCATCATGGCGGCAGTGTTTATTGTAAACCTGCGCTATCTGCTGCAATCCGCCGCAGAATCTCCCTGGCTGGCTGGCCTGCCGCGCGGGCAACGCTTTCTGCTGGGCCTCGGCCTTACGGACGAAACCTTTGCCGTCCATGTTACGGCTTTTCAGAACGGTTGGCAGCGCAGCCTCACCACGCTCTTTGTCTGCAACCAGACCGCGCAGCTGGGCTGGGTTTCCGGTGCGGCCATCGGCGCGTTCTGCGGCGAGCTTGTGAGCGATGTCAAGCCGCTGGGCCTTGATTATGCCCTCACCGCCATGTTTCTGGCCCTGTTGGTGCCGCAGTGCGTCAGCCGCCTGCATGTGCTGGTGGCGCTCTTTACCACCACGCTTTCCATCAGCCTCAAGGCAGCGGGCATGACCCAGTGGAACATTGCCGTTGCCACGGTGCTTGGCGCAAGCCTTGGCACATGGCTCTTGGTGCGCAAGGCGCGGCACGAGGGCGCACCCCTTGACCTTGCCGACCGGCAAAGCAAGGATGCAGACAGCCGCGATATCAGCAACATGGCGACACCGCGCACAGAGGAGGCCGAATCATGAACGAAAGCGGATGGTTCAGCACCCATGCGGCCCTGCTGCTCTGCCTGCTTGGCAGTGTTCTGGTTACTGTTCTGCCCAAGATCCTGCCTGTCACTTTTTTGAAGGGCGACAGCCTGCCTCCGCTGCTGCGGCACTGGCTGTCCTTTGTGCCCGTCGCCGTCATGGCGGCTCTGGTGGGGCCGGACGTGTTTTTTTACGAAGGTCATTTTAACGCTGGCCCCTCCAACCTGTTCCTGATGGTGGCCCTGCCCTCTCTGCTGGTTGCGTGGTGGTCAAAGAACTACTTTCTCACCATCGCTTTCGGCATTGGCCTTGTCATTCTGGCCCGCTGGACCGGGTTGTACTGATGCCGCGCGCACGAGGGTCCGCTTCCGGGCCGCCTTCCCTGCGCGAAAGGCGCAAACCGGCTCCAGCACTGCCGCCGCCAACACGCAGCGCCAGCCTTTTGGTGCGCATTGCGCCGGAGCATACGGGGCTGTTCCGCTTTTTGCTCGAAGCTTATGAGCACATTGCCTATTTTACCGTGCTTGAAAACAAGACCGCCCTGCTGCGGGTTATTTATTCCCCCCACAGGGAGCGAGAGGCGCGCGAGGCTCTGGGCCAGATGGCCCAAAGCCTGCCCTTCACCGTGGAGGAATGGCCCAAGCAGGCATAATCGACGCTCTCAGGCTGCGTCTGTAGCATCTGCGCAGGACGGCTCAGGACTGGCCGGGACTGCTGCCGCAAAAACACTTTGAGCTGCGCGCAAATTCTGTTACAATTCTTTCGTTTTGGGGCAGGGCCAAAAGTCCAGCCCTTTTCCTGCGTCCGGCGAAAGCCCGCAACACCTCAGCCTTTACCAAGGCGGACTCATGCCCACACTGAAATACAAGCGCGTGCTGCTCAAGCTGAGCGGCGAGGCCCTGGCCGGAGAGAACAAGACCGGCATTGACCCGGAAACCGTAGCCACCATCTGCCGTGAAATCGGCACCGTGCTCGAAATGGGCGTGGAAATGGCCCTTGTAATTGGCGGGGGCAATATTTTTCGCGGGCTTTCCGGCTCGGCCAAGGGCATGGAACGTTCGTCCGCCGACTACATGGGCATGCTGGCCACAGTGCTCAACGCGCTGGCCGTGCAGGATATGCTGGAAAAGCTGGGTTACCCCACGCGCGTGCTTTCGGCCATCACCATGCAGGAAGTGTGTGAACCCTTCATCCGCCGCCGCGCCCTGCGCCACATGGAAAAGGGCCGCGTGGTCATCTGCGCCGCAGGCACCGGCAACCCCTACTTCACCACAGACACCACCGCCGCCCTGCGCGGCATGGAACTGAAGTGCGACGCCATCATCAAGGCCACCAAGGTTGACGGCATCTACGACAAAGACCCCAACAAATATTCCGATGCCGTCAAGTACGACAGCATCACCTATGACGAAACACTGGCGCGCCATCTGGGCGTCATGGACGCCACGGCCTTTGCCCTTGTGCGCGACAACAACGTGCCCATCATCGTGTGCCGCATGTTTGGCGGCGACATCTGCCGCGCCGTCACCGGCGAGTCCGTAGGCACCATCGTTCAGAACTGAGCCCCCCAAGGAGAATACTGATGGATATAGACAGCATCCTTCTGGACGCCGAAGACCGTATGGAAAAGGCCCTTGCCGCGCAGGAACGCGATTTTTCCAAGCTGCGCACGGGCCGCGCCTCCACCGCCCTGGTGGACGGCATCAAGGGCGACTATTACGGCACCCCCACGCCCATCAGCCAGATGGCCTCCGTTGCCGTGCCCGACAGCCGCACCGTGACCATCCAGCCATGGGACAAGGGCGGCATTTCTGTGATTGAAAAGGCCATTCTGAAGTCTGACCTGGGCCTTACGCCCATCAATGACGGCAAGGTCATCCGCATCATGATTCCGCCGTTGACTGAAGACCGCCGCAAGGATCTGGTCAAGGTGGCCCGCAAATACACCGAAGACGCCAAGGTGGCGGTGCGCAACGTGCGCCGCGACGCCAACGACAGTCTGAAAAAGCTGGAAAAAGACAAGGCCATCAGCGAAGACGAACAGAAGAAGGCTTCTGAAGACGTGCAAAAGCTGACGGACAAGTTTGTGGCTGATGCCGACAAAAAGTGCGCGGCCAAAGAAAAGGAAATCATGGAAATCTAGCCCGTGGCGGATTTTCCGCCCGGGTTGTGCGCGCCCCGCAAGCACTTTGCGGGGCGCGGCTTTGCCGCCGCAGACAAGGCCGCAGACCCGCAGGACTTTTCACCACAGGCTTTTGCATGACGGATCATCCAGACAAACTGCCCACACACCTCGCCATCATCATGGACGGCAATGGCCGCTGGGCTCAGGCGCGCGGGTTGCCCCGCGAAGCAGGTCACCGCGCTGGCGCGGAAACCGTGCGCAACATAGTGACCGAATGCCGGTCACTGGGAATACGCCACCTCACGCTCTACACCTTTTCCAGCGAAAACTGGAACCGCCCCAAGACAGAAATCAGCGCCCTTTTCAGCCTGCTGATGGAATTTTTGAGCCGCGAGGTGCCGCGCATGGTCGAACAGGGTATTTCCATGCGTGTTCTGGGCGATCTTGAATCCATGCCCCTTGCCCAGCGCACGGCTCTGCGCCATGCCATCAAACGCACCGAGGGCGGTAAGGACATGATCTTGAACCTCGCCCTCAACTATGGCGGCAGGGGCGAAATCGTGCGCGCCGTGCAGACCATGCTGCGCGAGGGCCTGCGCCCTGAAGACGTGACTGAACAGGCCGTTGCCGACCATCTTTACACTGCCGGGCAACCGGACCCTGACCTGCTTATCCGCACTAGCGGCGAACAAAGGCTGAGCAATTATCTGCTCTACCAATGCGCCTACAGCGAGCTGTATTTCACGCCCGTGCCATGGCCGGACTTCGACGCTGCGCAGCTCCGCATGGCACTTGACGCCTATGCCGCCCGTTCGCGCCGCTTCGGCAAAACACAGGAGCAAATTGATGCCCATTGATCCTTCAACGCAATCCATCGATATCCGCCGTATTTTCACAGGCCTTGCCCTTGCCGCGGTCCTGCTGCTGGCACTCTGGTTCAGGGGCCTGCCCTTGCTGTTCGTTATTTTGCTGGTATGCGCCCTCGGCCTGTGGGAATTCTACTCCCTGTTCTGGGGTTCCAGCCGTGTGCCCAGCCGCATTTGCGCCATCGTGCTTGGCTGGTGCATGATCTGCCTCACGTGGCTGCACAGGCCGCAAGATGCTCTGGTCTGCCTTGGCGCTGGCTTTGTGCTGGCCTCCATGAGTTTTCTTTTTCGGTGGGATGTTGTTGAAGACGACAATGCCTTTGCCTCCAGCGGCATCTTCATGGCGGGGCTGGCCTATGTGCCACTGCTGCTGCTTCCGGCGACCTACCTCTCCACAACCAAGCTCATCTTTGTTATTGCAGCGGTGGCTATTTCAGACACCACCGCCTACTTTGTGGGGACCCGATTCGGCCACCACAAGCTGTGGCCCCGCGTCAGCCCCAAGAAAAGCTCGGAGGGCGCGGTGGGCAGCCTTGTTGGCTGCGTGATCTTTTGCGCCATTTACGGCGAAATTTACGGCAAAACCGGCTGGTTCTCCTTTGCTCTGCTGGGCATTGCGGTCAATGCCTTCGCCCAGTTGGGCGACCTCTTTGAATCCGCCCTCAAACGCTCGGTGAACATCAAGGATTCCGGCAACCTGCTGCCAGGGCACGGCGGCATCCTCGACAGGGCCGACAGCCTGCTGTTTGCCATGCCCATGGTGGCCGTTGTTGACCAGTGGTTTTTCTTCTTTTAAGGCCTGTTGGCACTATGACTCTTTTGCCCCCTGCTTGCGCGGGGGGCGAAGCTTCTCATAGTGTTAATGGCCCTTAGAGCCTCTTTATTTTGAAATCCTCGGTTATCCCCACCGGGGAGCTTGAATTTTTTGCCGCAGTACCAATCTTATGCGCACACGCGCCGCGAACACCTGCGCGCGCCCATTAAAGGACAACGTCACCATGGCGCAACTCTGGCCCGGCCTGGGCGGCCCTTCCATCAATTACATTTCTGACGCCCCCGGTGAAAGCTGGCAGCAAACATGGCCGCGCAGTCTGGTGCTGCTGGGTTCCACAGGCTCCATAGGCCGCAGTACGCTGGAAGTAGCCGCGGCGCATCCGCAGGCCTTCCGCATGGTGGGTTTTGCCTGCGCCCGCAACGTGCAACGCCTTGCGGAACAGGCCCTCACATGGAGGCCGCCGCATCTGGCTGTGCTGGACGAGGAATCCGCAGCCAAACTGCGCGCGCTTCTGCCTGCGAACTACCGCCCCCGCATTCTTGTGGGGAGCGAGGGGTACGCGGAACTGGCCTCCCTGCCCGAGGCTTCCACCGTGCTTTCCGCACAGGTGGGCGCTGCGGGCCTTGCCGGAACGCTGGCGGCGGCTCTGGCAGGCAAGGTCATCTGCCTTGCCAACAAGGAATCACTGGTGCTGGCTGGCGACCTTGTGCGCCGCGTGTGCGCCCGCACAGGGGCCGTTGTGCTGCCTGTGGATTCTGAGCACAACGCCATTTTTCAGTGCCTTGCCGGGCGCGGGCAGGAAGTGGAACGGCTCATTCTCACAGCCTCCGGCGGGCCGTTTCGCGGCTGGACACTCGAGGCCCTGAGCGCCGTCACGCCCGAACAGGCGCTCAAGCATCCCAACTGGAGCATGGGGGCCAAGATCACCATTGATTCGGCCACGCTCATGAACAAGGGGCTGGAGGTCATTGAGGCTTTTCACCTCTACGGCGTGCCTGTCGAGCGCATCAAGGTGCTGGTGCATCCTCAGTCCGTGGTGCATTCGCTTGTGGAATTTCACGATGGCAGCCAGCTTGCCCAACTCGGCACGCCGGACATGCGCATGGCCATTGCGGCCTGCCTGCTCTGGCCGCGCTGTGTGCCGGTCAACGTACCGCCGCTTGACCTTACGGCGAAGCCGCTTACTTTTCATGAACCGGACGAAAGTGCTTTCCCCTGTCTCGGGCTGGCCAGACAGGTGCTGGAAAACCGTGGCGGACGTTGCGTAGTGCTCAACGCCGCCAACGAGGCCGCAGTGGATCTTTTTCTTACAGGCCGCTGCGCGTTTATGGACATCCCCCGGCTGATAGCCGCCGCACTGGAGGCGCACGGCGCTTCCAACCCTGGCCATCAGCCTTTATGCGCGCCTCTTGAAGGTGCCGCTTCTGCAACTGACAGCGAAGCCGCACTGACAATGGAGGCGCATACACTGGCGGAGCGCATGCAGCGTCTTGACTGCCAGAGCCGCGAGCTGGTCTACGGGCTGGCCCGTGACGGAGGTTCCTTGTGCTGACAACAATTATTGCAGTAGTGGTCGTTCTTGGCGGCCTGATCTTTTTCCACGAGCTGGGGCACTTTGCCGTGGCGCGTGGTCTTGGCATGGGCGTTTCCACGTTCTCGCTGGGCTTTGGCCCCAAGATTCTCAAATACCGCAAGGGCAAGACGGAATACGCCCTGTCGCTGGTGCCGCTTGGCGGCTATGTGGCCCTGGTGGGCGAAAGTGACCCCAAGGACATTCCCGAAGGCTTTACCGAAAAAGAAAGCTTTGCCCTGCGCCCCGCATGGCAGCGTCTGCTTGTGGTTGCCGCCGGCCCTGCCGCCAATATCATTCTGGCGTGGCTGCTCTGCTGGACCCTGGCCCTTGGCTGGGGCACCCCCGTGCTGCTGCCGCAGGTTGGCGGCGTTGTGCAGAACGGCCCTGCGGACAAGGCGGGCATTCAGCCCGGCGATACCATCGTGAGCATCAACGGCGCTGCCGTTGCCAACTGGCAGGCCATGGCCGACGCCATCACGCAGAGCAACGGCAAAACGCTTGCCGTCACGCTTTCGCGCCCGGACACGGCCCCCCAGGCTGACGATCAAACCCGCGCCGATGAAGCCGCGCAGCCCGAGCAGGGCATGATCATCAGCGTGGAACTCACGCCTGAACGTTCTATCCGCAAAACCATCTTTGGCGAAGAAGAAAGCGCATGGCTTATCGGCATCCGCAATTCCGGCGCAGTGCGGCTTGTGCAGCACGGCTTTGCCGACGCGGCCATTGCCGGAGCGGGCCAGACCGCAGACATGGTTTCGCTCACGTGGCAGAGCTTTGTAAAACTGGCCGAGCGTGTGGTGCCTCTGGATCAGGTGGGCGGACCCATCATGATCATGCAGATGGTGGGCAAGCAGGCCCACGAAGGTCTTGCCGGGCTGCTGGCGCTGGCGGCGCTCATCAGCATCAACCTTGGCATCCTGAACCTGCTGCCCATCCCCGTGCTGGATGGCGGGCAGATTGTTTTTTGCCTGTGGGAAATAATTTTCCGCCGTCCGCTCAACGCCCGGTTGCAGGATTACGCCATGCGCGCGGGCATTGCACTGCTGGTGGCTCTCATGCTGCTTGCCACCTATAACGACCTGTGGCGCATCCTCAAGAATACCGGCTGGTTCGGGAGCGGCTCATAATGCAGAACGGCACCGGGCTTGAGCTTGTCCTCAATGCCGCAGAGGGCGCGCTCCAGATCATTGTCACCGAAGACGAGCGGCTGATCTGCGTGCAGGAATGGCACAAGGCCGACAGAGCTACGGAAATTCTGGCTCCGGCCCTGGCAGAGATTTGCAGCAGCCTTGGCATCAAGCCCGCCGACTTTCGGCGCATTGCATGCGTGCGCGGGCCGGGTTCCTTTACCGGCATACGGCTGGTGCTGACCACCGCCGCAGCCTTGCGCCGCGTGGGGCAGGCCCGTCTGGCGGGCCTGGACTACATGCAGGCTCTGGCCACCAGCGCCGTGCTCCAGCACAACCTGTTTTACGGCACCCCAGTATGGGTGCTCACACACGCCCGCCGCAATCTTGTGCACTGCCAGCCCTTCATGTCGTATGGGCCGCAGATTCCGGCCCAGTCCACGCAGGCTGTTGACCTCTGCGCGCCGCAGGAGGCCCTGCGCCGTATCGAGGCCGCACAGGAAGCGCCCCTGCCGGATGGCACAGACAAGCACCGCCGTACGCACATCTGCGGCAGCGGCCTTGCCCGCAATGCAGATGTATTTGCGGCTCTGGAAGGCATGCGCATGGTTCCCGTAGGAGAGGAAACGGACTCTCCATTCGCCATGCCCCGGCTGGTCTGCCCGAATACGGACTCGCTGTGCCTGCTGGCCCGCCACGGCGATTATTTTGATGCAGATGTGGAGCCGCTCTATGTGCGACCCTGCGATGCCGTTGAAAATCTCCCCCAACTGGCCCCGCGCATGGGCATGACCGGCGAACACGCTGTCGCCGCGCTGGACACCATGCTGGAGCGCTCCCCCAAAAGCGAAATCTGAGCATTCTGTTGCAAAGGCATGCTTGACCGTGCGCGTTTGCGGAACAGGAATCTTGCCTGTATTTCATAGCGAACCGCTACTGGTACAAACCCAACCACCACACGGAGAACACCCATGATCCGTACCGTCAGACACTCACTGTCCCTATTGCTGTCATTGGCGGCTCTTGCGCTTATCCCCGCCGCTCCCACAACTGTGAACGCTGCGGACAGCAACGCCCGCATGGAGCTGCCCGCCCCCAATAAAACCGGCGGCATGCCCCTGATGCAGGCTCTGGCACAGCGCCGCTCCATAAAAACGGGCTTCAGCGGAGCGGCCCTTTCGCCCCAGCAGTTGAGCGATCTCTTGTGGGCTACCTGGGGCGTCAACCGCGAAGATGGACGCAGAACCGCCCCCACGGCCATGAACCGTCAGGATGTGCGCCTGTACGTGGCCCTTGAAAGCGGCGTATGGCTCTATGAACCCGCCCACGCCCTCGTCAAGGTGCTGGATGGCGACTGGCGCGCCCAGATGGGCGGCGGCTCGCTCACCCTGCTCTACGCCGTTCCGCAGGGCAATGAATGGGGCGGGGCGCATGTGGGCTCCCTGTATCAGAATGCCGGACTTTTCTGCGCATCAGCAGGCCTTGGCAACTATGTGCACGTGTCCGGCCTGCACGCGCTGGACGGCAAGCTCCCGCTGACCGAAGGCTGGAAGATATTTATTGTTCAGACTGTGGGCCTGCTGAAATAAGGCTTTGCCGGACACAAAAACGAATCCCCGTTCTTCATGCGAAGAACGGGGATTTTTCATGTCTTGCACACGCAGAGATGTGAGTAAAAGGGGCCACTAGGGCTAGAACGACAGTTCCCTGCGCTCGCGGGCCACGCAGATGCGGCTACGCGTAAAACCAAAGGACGCGGCATAGGCCGCCAATTCCGTGAAGTGCGAACCCGTGTCTTCCATATTGTGCGCGTCTGAACCAAAGCTGATGCGCAGGCCCAGATCTGCCGCCAAGCGCATGATGACCGGGCCGGGGTAGGGTTCGTGAAATGGTTTGCGCAAGCCTGCCGAAGAAACTTCCATGGCTGTATCTGTGGCGCGCATGGCCTCAAGCACAGCTGCTATGCGCTCTGTGCTGCCCGGCAGGGCCAGCCAAGCCTGAAAATCATCAAAGCAGCACACCTTGATGAAATCCGGGTGGGCCACCACATCCACCATGCCGCTGGCAGCCAGCCCCCGCATGACATCATAGTAGGCATCGTAGCGCGCAAAGCGCTCTTGGCGCTCAACCTCCGGCCCCCAACTGCGGGGAGAGCCTACAGGCACGTCGTCCACAAAATGCAGCCCGCCGATAATGTAGTCAAAGGCATAGCGGCTGACCATATCGCACATCCAGGGTGTGTTGACCGGCAGCCAGTCAAGCTCCATGCCCAGCAGCACACGCGGTTGGGCATGCGCGCCGGATCTGGGGCTGGATGTCTGCTCTCTCAAGGCCAGCACTTCGTCGGCATAGGCTGGGAAGGTCACAACGAGGTCGCCCTTGTACAAGGGGCAGGAATAACCGGGCGGCAGTGGGGAATGCTCTGAAAAACCGTACCAGACCAGATTACGCGCCTGTGCGGCAGCAAACATTTCGCCCACTGTGGCAAGGCCGTGCGAAGCAACGGTATGGTTATGAATGTCGGCGCAGATCATGGTTTCTCCAGCCGCCCCCGGCCCTCCTAAAATGCAGCCTGTGCAAGCAGGGAACGGGCGTCCTTCACGTCCTGGGCAATGCGCTGCTTGAGGGCGTCCACCGAAGCAAAGCGTTCTTCACCACGCACACGGCCCACAAACTCCAGGCGCATCATCTGACCATAAAGGTTTTTGCCGTCTTCCAGCAAAAAAGTTTCAACACCAAGCTCGTTGTCGCCAAAGGTGGGTTTGCGGCCCACGCAGGTCACTGCGGGCCATGCGTGGCCCTCCAGGGTGGCGCGGGTGGCGTACACGCCTTCCACAGGAAGCACCACTTCGGGCTTGCGCTGGTTGGCGGTGGGAAAGCCCAGGCCAGCCCCGCGCCCATCGCCGTGCACAACTTCGCCGCTGAAACCGTGGAATCGCCCAAGCAGGCGCGCGGCCCTCGCCACATCCCCCTGGCCTATGAGCCCGCGCAGAGACGTGGAGCTGACAACCGTGCCTTCTACCAGCACGGGTTCAAGCTGCTCCACGGTAAAGCCGGTCAGTGCGCCAAGCTCGCGCAGCACCGTGACCTGCCCCCCACGGTTGCGGCCCAGCGTAAAATCGTAGCCCACCACAAGGCGGCGCAGATGCATGGGTTCAAGAATGGTCTGCACGAATGTTCCGGCATCCAGCGAGGCCAGTTCGCGCGTAAAGGGCAGCTCAAGCACAAAGGGAACACCCAGCGCTTCAAGCAGGGCGAACCTGTCTTCGCGCGTGGTGAGGGGCATGTGCCCGCGCTCGGGAAAGAGCACCTGGCGGGGATGCGGCCAGAAGGTCATGACCACCGGGGTCAGGCCTTCCTGCGTAGCAACCTCGAGGGTGCGGCGGATAAGAGCCTGATGCCCAAGATGGACGCCGTCGAAATTGCCGATGGTGACGGCGGCACCCGCGAGGGCGCCCAGCGCGTCAACTGAATGGACGATTTTCATTATATATGTCGGTTCCCGAACAGATAACGCACGCCCGGCGGCTAGATGAGCCGGTCGAAAACGAGTTTGTAAATCTTGCGGATATGCAGCACCAGCTTGAGATTGATGCTCTTGGCCTGACCGGGATCCTGCGTGGAAAAGGAGCACAGGTGCCGGGCAACTTCGCTGAAGTCGCCATCGCCCCGTGGCTCAAGCATGGCCCAGTATTCATTGGCCCGCTGCACAATATGGCTGCTGTGCTTGTCCTTGTGCGCCTGCACGTATTCCTGCTGAAAAAGCTCAAACATACGCGGAGCGTCAACAGGAAAAGACCGCGCCAGCGCCAGTCGCCACAGGGCCATGTAGAGCCCCATGAGTTCCGACTGCATCTGGCGGCGACGCATGAACTGCATGCGCTTGATGCCCAGCAGTTCAAGCTCAAGGGTAAAGTCGGCATCGGCCAGCAATGCCTTGAAATTCTCCAAAGCCGCTCGCGCGGCTTCAGACGGGGCACCGTCTGTCGATGCCTCCTGCGTGGTGAGATCGTCACTGTTCTGCATGGCTGTCACACTTAACTGTTTGCTCGTAAGATCCCAAAATGCCTAGTCTCCGCCCTCGCGGGACGAACCCTGGCCCTGCCCGTCGGCAGATTGCCCTGCAGTACCCTCGGTTGCATTGCCGCCACGACGTCGCGAGGAACGGCGACGGCGTTTGCCGGAATGCGAAGAATTGCCCTCGCCAGCGCCGGAATCAAAACCGGAATCCGCTGATCCGCCCTGCCCTTCAGGGGCAGCGGGGCTGGCTTCCACTTCGTCCGCGCTGCGGCCACCGGATGGCTTTGGCCGGCCACCGCGTGAACGGCCCGGCTTTGCCTGACGCGACTGACGCTGCTGGCCCTCGGCGGCGCGAGGCCGCCCATCGGGAAAGCGTGTTTCGCGCAGGCTTTCCTGATGGCAGGCATCCAGCAGCATGGCCAGAAGCAGCACGTTGTCTTCCTCATCGCTCTGCGTGGCCAGATCGCGCGCAAGCTGGGCATAGCGCCCAACGCGCATGCGTTCAAGCCCGGTCAGATTGCGGAACCGCCCTTCAAGAATGGCGGTCAGTCTGGCCCCGGCTACCCGCGCCACGTCTTCGTCCGAAGGCAGAGGCAGGGGCATTATGCCGATCTTGTAGTGTTTTGCGATGCGGTCAAGCTCCATGCGCTGCATCACGTCCACCAGCGAAATGACCGTACCGGCGGCACCCGCGCGGCCAGTGCGGCCTGCGCGATGGATGTAGCTTTCGTGATCTTCCGGCGGCTCATAAAGAAAAACGTGCGAGAGCTGCGCGATGTCAATGCCGCGCGCCGCAACATCTGTAGCCACAAGATATTGCAGCTTGCCCTCGCGGATTTTTTCAAGCACGGCCTCGCGGCGCGACTGCGAAAGATCCGCGGAAAGCTCGTCGGCGCTGTAGCCAAAGCCCTGCAAAACGCCCGTCACATAATGAACGTTGGACTTGGTATTGCAAAAAATAATGGCGGAGGCGGGGTTTTCCGTTTCCAGCAGGCGCACGAGCGCCCGGTCTTTATCCATGGGCTTCACCTCGCAAAAGAGGTGCTGCACTTCGGCCACGTGCACTTCTTTTTGCGAGAGGGAAAGCATGGCCGGTTCCGCCATGAATTCACGCGCCAGCTTGAGCACATGGGGCGGATACGTGGCGGAGAACAGGCAGGTATGAATGCGCTTTTGCGGCAGATAGCTCTGGATTTCCTTCATGTCGGGATAAAACCCGATGGAAAGCATGCGGTCGGCCTCGTCAAAAACCAGAACGCGCAGGTCGCGCAGTTCCATGGTGCGGCGCAGCAAATGGTCAAGCACACGACCGGGCGTGCCCACAATAACCTGCGCGCCGTCGCGCAGGGCATCCATCTGCTTTTTATAGCCCACGCCGCCATAAACAGCGGCAGTACGGATGCCTGTTTCTGCAAAAATTACAGCGGCCTCGCGCTCAACCTGAACGGCGAGCTCGCGCGTGGGGGCCAGCACCAGAGCCTGCGGGGCCTTGAGGTCGGCAGAAATATGGGGAAGCATGGGCAAGAGGTAGCAGCCGGTCTTGCCGCTGCCAGTGCGGGACTGCACCATGATGTCGCGCCCGGCCAGCAGATAGGGCAAGGCCAGCGACTGCACGGGCATAAGGCTTTGCCAGCCGGCCCGGCGGCAGGCCGCACTCACGGCCTCGGGCAATTCGTCAAGGGTAACCCTGGGCAGGGCGTCATCGGGTTCGCTGACGGAAATGCCGTGCAACGCGGCGTCAGAAGCGGAATCCGCACACTCATTCACAGTGGAATCGTAATCGGCCATGTATTTTCCCGGCGGCACACCCGCCATAACTAAGAGTTTTGCTAACGTGCCAGCATGCCACACCCGGCATGGATTCGCAAGTTGCGCCTTTTGCGGCAGACCATGCCGCCTCAGGAACGCCGCGCTTGCGTCCTGCGGCTCTTGCAGGTAGATTTAACTGTTTGCGCGGAACAAACCGCACTATTAGACACCGCATTTTGTCGGCACAACGCAAGCGCGCACAGCCCTGCCAGCCGACACAACAAAGGAGGCCCCATGTCCGCTACCCCTGACGGCAGCGCGGCTCTGGAAGGCAACCCCGGGTTTCAGCCCGACTTCAGCAAGGGGCTTTTGCCCGCCATCGCACAGGATTGCGACAGCGGCGAAGTGCTTATGCTGGCCTATATGAACGAAGACGCATGGCGCAAAACCCTTGAAACCGGCGAGGCCCATTACTGGAGCCGTAGCCGCAAGGAACTTTGGCACAAGGGCGGCACATCGGGCAATGTACAAAAAGTGCGTTCCCTGCGGCTTGATTGTGACAATGACACAATACTGCTGCTTATTGAGCAGATCGGCGGGGCCGCCTGTCATACAGGACGGCGCTCCTGCTTTTACAGGGAATTGAAGCAAGGTTCGGTGCGGGAATGCTCCCCGCAGGTTTTTGACCCCAAAAAAGTCTACGGTCGATAGAAGGAAACTGTCATGAGCGCGGATACCATGCCCATCATCAAGCTTGGCGTGCCCAAGGGCTCGCTGGAAGAAGCCACCATCAACCTTTTTGAACGCGCGGGCTGGAAAATCCGCAAACATACGCGCAACTATTTTCCCGACATCAACGACCCGCAGATCACTGCCTCGCTCTGCCGCGTGCAGGAAATCGGCGAATACATCGAAGCTGGCGTGCTGGACGTGGGCATCACCGGCCTTGACTGGCTGACCGAGCGCAACCACGAAGACAAAGTGGTGCGCGTTTCCGACCTCGTATATTCCAAGACCTCCAACCGCCCCTGCCGCTGGGTGCTGGCCGTGGCGGGCGATTCGCCCTACCAGAAGGCCGCCGACCTCGCGGGCAAGCGCATCGCCACAGAGCTTCAAGGCCTGACGCAGCGCTATTTTGACCGCGAAGGCGTTAAGGTTGACGTGTTCTATTCGTGGGGCGCGACCGAAGCCAAGGTCGTGGAAGGTCTGGCTGACGGCATTGTGGAAGTGACCGAAACCGGCACTACCATCCGCGCTCACGGCCTGCGCATTATTGACGAGGTCATGGTTTCCTACCCCGTGCTCATTGCCAATAAAAAAGCATGGGAAGACCCCGCCAAGCGCGCCAAAATCGAACAGCTTGATCTGCTGCTCCAGGGTGCGCTCAAGGCAGAAAATCTGGTGGCCCTCAAGATGAACGCGCCAGCAGACAATCTGGCAGCCATCCTTGAAATGCTGCCCTCGCTCAATTCGCCCACGGTTTCGCCCCTGCGCGACACCCACTGGCTCTCGGTGGAATCCGTGGTGCAGATTGATGTTGTGCGCGATCTGATTCCCCGTCTGCGCCTTGCTGGCGCAGAGGGCATCATTGAATACGCGCTGAACAAGGTCATTTAGCATTAGCCGTCCGCACGGGCGGCAACACAAATAACGGCAAGGCGGCCTGCGCAAGCGGGCCGCTTTCTGCCCGCGCGGCGGGCATTTATTGTTTCCCCGCCCCGCGCCGCCGCGCCACGGGCACGCAACCAGGAGCGCCCATGTCCTCTGACGCCAGCCGTGAACTTCTCGACAGCCTGCCCGAACTGAAACCTGACGAAACCTTCTGCTTCGACTGCAACCCCGATGTCCCCTGTTTCAACCGTTGCTGCGCTGAGCTCACCCTGCCCCTCACCCCATATGACGTGTTGCGCCTGCGCCGCAATCTGGGCATTGGCAGCGAAGAGTTTCTTGGAACCTTTACCACCATGCGTTCCTTTCCCGACACGGGCTTTCCCCTGCCCATGCTGCGCATGCTTGACGGCCCGGACGAACCCTGCCCCTTTGTGACCCCCGCGGGCTGCTCAGTGTACGAAGACAGGCCCGGCGCTTGCCGTTACTACCCCTTGGGGCGCGGCACAAAGATGGCGACAGACGGCGTTTCGGAACGCTTCTTTGTGGTGCGCGAGCCGCACTGCCTTGGCTTTGACAAAGGTACCGTGCGTACCCCCCATCAGTGGCTGGAAAATGAGGAACTAAAACCCTTCAACACTTCCAACGACCGCTATATGCGCCTCATGGCCATGGTGCGGGCAACGGGTCAACCACTTGAACCCCGACTGGTAACTATGATAGTGCTGTGTCTGTTTCAGATCGACAAGTTCCGTGAGCTTATCACAAACATGCGTGTATTCTCGCATGTGGACATAAGCGATCAGCGCAAGGCCGCCATCATGGAAGACAGCCAGCAGGGCGATGAAGCCGCTCTTGATTTCGGGCTGGACTGGATGGAACTTGTCATCTTTGGTCAGAGCCAGGGCCTGGCCAGAAAATAGATTGTTTTGAATTTCACAAATACGGCGAAAAAGCGCCCCCCACAGTAATGCGAGGGAGCGCTTTTTCATATCTTGCCGAGGTTATTGAGCATTCCAGCATAGCGAAAAACTGGCGAATTCCGGGACTATTTTTGGAAAGTTTGCAGACCGAGCAGCCTTGCTCGTGATAAATTTCTTTTACAAATTCCGGCTAATATGTCAGAGTGACTGGGTACAGGATATTTTGAGCTGGAGATTGATAAAAAACCAAAGAATTCAAGCATATCTACTGACAGAACCCAGCTGTGTGTGACGCGACGCACGGCATTGCCTTAGACGGTTTGTTTGTATTGGGGCCACGACCTCGGCCATTGGCCGGAACAATCGTATTGGAGGAGAGTATGAGTTTTGGCAGACAGGTGTATGAGTTTCTGCTGAGCAGCTCCCAGGCTTATGCCAAATGGGATTTGGAAGTCTCCACTTCCATTCTCAAAAGCAGGAAAAAGCTGCTCATCTTGTTGGCTCTTGCAGTTCCCATTCTGGCGGGCTGCCTGGCCGAAGCCTATGAGTATCACGAAATGCTGGGCGGCAAAACCGCCTATGCCCCGGCTTTTTACACCAACACCATCTTTTTGGCTTCCATCGCCGTGGGCCTTGCAGCCGGTCTGATCACCGGGTGTATCGGCGCTGGCGGCGGCTTCATCATCACCCCCGCGCTTATGGCTGCGGGCGTGAAAGGTATTTTGGCGGTGGGCACTGACCTGTTCCACATTTTCGCCAAAGCCATCATGGGCACCACGGTGCACAAAAAACTGGGCAACGTTTCCACCAAGCTGGCCATCGCCTTTCTTGTGGGTTCCGGCGTGGGAACAGTCATTGGCGGCGCGATCAACAAAGGGTTGTACAACTCTGACCCGCTGCTTTCCGAACTGTTCATCAGCACCATTTACGCAGTGCTGCTGGGCTTTCTTGGTTTCTATGCCCTCTTTGACTTTTTGAAGAGCTCCCGCGGCGGCGCCGCAGCAAATCAGGACGCGCACGGCGGCAGCGCCGGTATGACAGGCGTTGCCCTGAAGCTTCAGGCTCTGGCCGTGCCGCCCATGATTACCTTTGACGAAGACCTCGTTCCCGGCGGCCGCCGTATTTCCGGCTGGATCGTTGCCGCGGGCGGCGTCATCGTGGGCCTTTTGGCTGCCATCATGGGCGTGGGCGGCGGCTTCGTCACCTTCCCCATGTTCGTGTACATCTTCGGCGTGTCGTCCATGACCACCGTTGGCACCGACATTCTGCAGATCATCTTTACCGCTGGTTTTGCCTCCATCGGCCAGTACGCCATTTACGGCTACGTGTTCTACACGCTGGCAGTCGGCATGCTGCTTGGTTCGCTGCTGGGCATCCAGGTGGGCGCTCTGACCACCAAGGTGGTCAAGGGCATTCACATTCGCGGTTTTTACGCCATCTCCATCATTGCCGGTTTCATCAACCGTGCGGCCACCCTGCCCAAGAAGCTTGTTGAGCTTGAAGTGCTGAACTGGTCGCCCAGCGTGGTGGGCATTATTGAAGACGTGGGCAACGTGATTTTCTGGGTTGTTGTTGCCTTCTTCGGCATCTGGGTATTCAGCAAGTTCTTCTTCAACCTCGGCAAGCTTAGAGGGGAGGCCTGATCATGCTTATTCATGCCAAAGCCCCTTTCTTCCGGGGCAGCTTGATGCTCATTTCGTTTCTGGTTCTGTTTGCCGCCCTGCTCATGCCCATCTTGCGTGACGAGAACGGCAAGCACGTTACCGGCCTTGAATACGCCGATAACGTCTTCAACGAACTTTCCAAGGGGTCATCCTACTTTATCCCTGGCGTTCGTGAAAACCTGAAAAAGGTTGACGGAAAGATCGTGACGGTTACCGTCAAGCTCAAGAAGGCCGCCCTTGCCCCCGTTGCCGCCATGGCCCTGCAAACTGCGGGAGCCACGGATGTCAGCGCCACTGACGGCAAGGTTACCTTTACCGGCGACCTGGGCAAAATCCTCGCCTCCGCCACTGACGATTCCGATGCCCTGTATCACAACGATGCAGACAAGGTTTCGCAGAAATACGGTGGGGAGAATGCCCTTAAAGTGGCCTCCGCATGGTGGTACCTGCTTTCGCCCAGCATCAAGGAACTGCAGAAGCAGCGCCTGATCGCCGAGTCGCAGGTGGTGGACCATGTGCTGCGCCGCGCCATTGAACCGGGCAACAACTTCTACAGCGTGACCGCCGCCAAGGTGTCCGAGCACGTTATGTTGATGGTTGGCATGCTGGTTTTCTACGTGCTTTACACCCTGTGGTACGGCTTTGCCATCTTCGAACTGTTCGAAGGCATTGGCCTTGCCATGACCAAGTCAAAAGTCAAAAAAGAAGGCTAAGGCATAAATCCGGAGACGCACACATCCCCATAGCTCGCGTCTGCTAAAAAATGGGGATATGCCGGCTTGCCTGGTTGGATATTGAAGAAGGCCGTCTCCCTGTGGAAGACGGCCTTCTGAGCGTTGATGCCATCAACGCGACCAGCAATCTGGAGCAGGCTGAGGCTTGCCCGCGCCGTCGCGACAGATTGATGGCTTCTTATTCCCGTTGACAGCCGTCTTCCTGTGGAAGACGGCCTTCTGAGCGTTGATGCCATCAACGCGACCAGCAAGCTGGAGCAGGTCGCGGCTTGCCCGCGTTCCCACCAAACACAACATATGCAACCTGATACCTTTCACAAAAAGTCTGTTACAAGTAACAGCTTAGGCACAATCGGACTGCATATTATACAAGTAAATACCACTAACACATTGACATAATAACAATATTGATATATCTACACAGCTTTACCAACCCATTCAAGGCTGTCCCATGAATTCAGACGCTTCATTCTGCCTCTGGAACTCAAGCTGCCATGAGGCACTGGCCGATGCACAAAACACCGGGGCCAATGTACACCTTGAATGCTGCCTTATCTGGTGCGGCGAAACTGCCTGCATATCTGTGGAGGGTCTGGTACGCGAGGTCAACGGCCGGGAGGCCCAGCTTGTTGTGCGTTCCATGACCATGCAGACCCAGAACCACAAGGCGGTGGTAAACCAGGGCAAATTTTACTTCAGCGTCAAACGGCATATTGCGCAGGATACGACGGCGCGTCTTGGCGTTTACGGTACCGCGCAAATTCTCGAAACAGCTGTCGGGCCCAGTGGCGAAATGCTGTATTTGAGCCTGCGCTTTTCACGCCATGTGACGGTACGGCAGTTGCGCAGCAGCAAGCGGATACCCTGGCGCGCCGAATACAGCCGCATGTCGAGCGTGCTGCTCGCGCCGGAGCGCCCCGACACCACCAACGATTTACGCATCATGCTCGAGGCGTACAGTCAGGTGGCCCCGCCAGCCACCCGCATTCTGGATGTTTCAGAAGGCGGGGCATGCGTCTGCATGCCGGAAGAACTGGCGATGCCCTCCTTCACCTCCGATGCAACCTACCTGTTTTTTCTCCAGCCCAGCGTAATGCCAGTTACTGTGCCTCCCTACGTTTTTCTTGCCAAGCGGGCAGGTTTTGGCAAGGCCCCTGACGCCCAGGGCGTTGCCGTGCGCCTGCGCTTTCAGGAAGAACTGGACTGGAGCGCCCGCCGCGCCCGGCTGCGCTGGCTCAACGTCAAGGGCGGCTCCCCCCGTTTGCGTCAGTGCCTCACCCAATACACCGATGCGTCAAAGGATCAGCAAGACTCCGCCTAAACGCAAGTACTCGTATCATCCCTGCATTTACCACGGCCTCACCCCCTGTGCTTTCTCCCAATCCGGGGTTTATGGCCCTAAAATTGCATTCATTATGGCAGTATTGCCGCCATGCGGAAAATTTGACCCATGCAGGTCATCAACATAAAGGATACCGCCATGAAAATTTCCGGACTCAACCCCACTCCGGCCTTTGCCTTCCCTGCCATGGAAAAAGATGACAACACAGCTGCCAGCGCGCCTTCCCGCGATGTTGTCAGCCTGAGTGCCCCCAATTTGCTGGCAGATGACGAAGTGGACGGCGTGCTTGACGACACCATGAGCATGATCTCGCAAAATCCCATGGACGCGCTTTCCGTTCACAGCGGCCTGAGCGCCAGCCGCGTCGCCTCCCTGCTGAGCCTGTAGGCTGGCTGATTCTCTGCGGCATGGTTTGACACTATCGCCGCCTTGGGGGTATCACTTTCCGTCTACGTCGGCGCATATTCTTTTTTTGGTCCGGCGTTTTTTACCGAAGCCAGCACAGAGGTAAGGGTGATGACGGATATTGACCGCCAAATGGCCACCATCAAGCGCGGCATGGCCGAGCTGATTGACGAGAACGAACTGCGCAAAAAGATAGCGCGCGGCAAGCCGCTGCGCATCAAGGTGGGCTTTGACCCCACCGCTCCTGACCTGCACCTCGGGCATACGGTTGTTATGCACAAGATGCGTCATTTTCAGGAACTGGGGCACCATGTCATCTTTCTTATCGGCGACTTTACGGGCCGCATAGGCGACCCTTCCGGCCGCTCGGAAACCCGGCCCCCCCTCACTGAAGAGCAGGTTCTTGCCAACGCGGAAACCTACAAAAAGCAGGTTTTCAAGATTCTTGATCCACAGAAGACCGAGGTTGCCTTCAACTCGGCCTGGCTGGGCAAGATGGACGCCACGGGCTTTATCAAGCTGGCTTCCAGCTATACCGTTGCCCGCATGATGGAACGCGATGATTTTGAAAAGCGTTTCCGTGAGCAGCGTCCCATATCCATCCACGAATTCCTGTATCCGCTGTGTCAGGGTTATGACTCCGTCGCCCTCAAGAGCGATGTGGAAATGGGCGGCACTGACCAGAAGTTCAACCTGCTGGTGGGCCGCACCCTCCAGGCGCACTACGGCATAGAAAGCCAGTGCATCCTGACCCTGCCCCTGCTCGAAGGCACCGATGGCGTGCGCAAGATGTCAAAATCTTACGGTAACTACATTGGTATTGACGAAGCGCCTTCCCAGATTTTCGGCAAGGTCATGGCCATCTCTGATGAGCTTATGTGGCGCTACTATGAGCTGCTCTCGGCCAAAAGCCTTGAAGACATTGCAGCCCTCAAGGCTTCCGTGGCCAGCGGCGAGCTGCACCCCAAGGCCGCCAAGGAAAATCTTGCCCACGAGATGGTGGCACGCTACCACAGCGAAAAAGATGCCGATGAAGCAAAGCAGGGCTTTAATGCCGTTTTTGCTGGCGGCGGCGTGCCGGACGACATGCCCGAGCACCAGTGCGCCTGCGGCGAAGACAGCACTCCCCCGTTTTTTCTTGAGGCCGCAGGCCTTGTTAAAAGCCGTGGCGAAGCCAAACGCCTGATGAAAGAAGGCGCGCTCTCCATTGATGGAGAACGCTGCGAAGACGCCATCACCCCGCTTGCAGCCGGGGAATACGTGGTCAAACTCGGCAAAAAGCGCTTTCTCAAGCTGAAGGTGCGCTAAGACGCAATCCCTCTGAATACTTGAAGAAACGCCCTTGCGCGGCAGGTCTGCACCTGCCGCGCAAGGGCGTTCTTTTTATGCGCCAAAACCCTGACCCTCCGAATTATCCACGGCAGGCGGCAACAAATTGTCCGCAAGGCATACGCGATTTCGGCCACTGTTCTTGGCCCGGTAGAGGGCAAGGTCTGCCCTCTTCACCATGTCTTCCAGGGGATTTTCCACATCTGCCTGTAAATCCGCCAGACCAATGCTGACTGTAAAGCGAATGTCCTTTTCGTTGTGCCACACGACCATTTCTTCCACGCGCCTGCGCAACCGCTCCGCAATGGCTTCTGCCTGCTCGGGCACAACACTGGCCAGAAGAATGCCAAATTCTTCCCCGCCAAGGCGTCCCACATGGTCAGAGGTACGCATGGTGTCATGCAGCAGGGCGCCAAGCGCTTTCAGCACGGCATCGCCCGTATCATGCCCGAAAGTATCGTTGATCTTTTTGAAATGGTCGATATCGAGCATGAAGAAGACCATGTTCAGGCCGTAGCGCTTGGCCCTTTCAATCTCGAACTGAATCTTTTCCAGCAGATTCCTGCGGTTGTTCAAGCCCGTAAGCGCGTCTGTGGTCGCCAGCGAGTACAGGTCTTCAATGCGTTTTTCCAGGCTTTGCTGTGTCTGCTTGAGTTCTGTAATGTCAGAGGCAATAACAAAAAAACCTCGCACCTCCCGTCCATCCATATCCGGTATGTAGCGGGACAGCACATAGCCTGTTGAACCGTCGGCCCTGGCCCTTTCCTGTTCAAAATTCTGCGGTTCGCCGCGCAGGGTCGCATCAATGAGGGGGGCGCATTTGGCAAGCAGCTCCTCGCCCAACAGGGATTGCAAATCAATGCCGATGATCTCCTCCTCACCTTTGCCAAACCATGCCCTGTACATTTTATTGGCGTAATGGCACCGCCGCTCCGCATCCCAGTAGGATACCATGATGGGCGCGTGGTCCATCAGGATACTGATGAACTTGTCGCGCGAGCGCATGGCGCTTTGCAGTTTTTCTGTGGAAAGTTCAGAACGGCGACGGCGGCGCGCTTCTATCATCAGGAGTAAAGTCGAAAGCACTGCCGCGGCCAGCCATATCAACACCTGAATGAGCAGGTCGCTATGCCAGTGGGCATAACTGTTCTCGCTGCTGATGATTGTTCCCACCACCAGGGGGCCGCCCGCCAGAAAGGGCGCTGCCGCCTGCTGCAAGGTGAGCATGGACCGCGCGCCATCAGCCCGCAGGGACTGGGTGTGCAACGCTGCCGCATCGGGTGCCATGTTTGCAATACTCTCCGCCAAAAGGGCATTTTCAGCGTTGCCCAGGTTGGCAAAGGGCAGCAAAGGGCGGCCAGAGGCTGTATATACGGCAACTTTGGCATCTGCGCGGTTGAACGCATACGCCAGTTTGTATCCCCAGAATTCTGGTTTCAAGGCAATGCTTACAGATACGGATGGAAGCCCGTCCTTTGCTGTGGAACGGGAGAAAAGGGCTGTGGACGCAGAAGAAATTGCGCCAGTGGAGGCCCGTGGTGCACCGTTGAGCTCGACAGCAATGGCGGCGACAAGGGGGTTATCCCGCACCAGACCTTGCAGTTGGTCGGCAAGCTGGCCTTCGTCCCGCTGGGCCATGACAGCGTTTTCCACCGTGTCCAGCAGATGGGTGATGCCGCCCACTTCCATTTTGACAATATTGACGGCAATGCTGCTTTCAGAGAGCAGCAGACGCAGCTCATTTTCCTGGAGCTGGAAATAACCATCCACCACGTTGGCGCACAGGACGCCAGCAAGCACGACCAGCCAGACACTGTGGATGGCCCAGTGTGACCGGGAAGCCAGCGTTCTGAAAAAGGCCGTGATGCTCATGGCAAAACTCGGCAGGTAAATATGTTTATTGCATGATACTACCGCTATTGCGGGCAGGCAAGGAGCGACCCGCCCCATCCCGCAGAGTTCTTTTATTTTTTTCTCTTTTCTCCTACCATGCTGCAACGGAGGTCGTATGCAGAAACTTTATGTCGCCATGGTCGGTCTGCCCGCAAGGGGAAAATCCACTCTGGCAAAGCGCATCCGCGATGGGCTTGTGACCGAGGGCATTGCCGCAAAGCTGTTCAATAACGGCGACATGCGCCGGGCGCTCATTGGCGCGGAATCCACCGACCCCAATTTTTACGATCCCAACAACAAGCTGGGACGTGAAGCGCGCGAAATGATCTGCATGCGCAACATGGAGATTGCCCGCGAATGGCTGGCCAAAGACGGCGAGGTGGCCATTCTTGACGCCACCAACGTCAGCCGCGCACGCAGGCACCTCATAGAAACCACGCTCACCGACTACCCGGTACTCTTTGTGGAATGCGTCAACGAAGACCAACTGCTGCTCAATGCCTGCATACGCCGCAAGACCACCCTGCCGGAATACGCCTCGTATACAGAAGAAGAGGCCCTTGCCAGCTTCATGAAGCGCATCAGCTACTATGAAACCATCTACGAGCCATTGCAGGACGAAAAATACTGGCTGCGCGTTGATTCCACAGCCAACCGCATTCTGGACGAGCGCCCCTGCGAAAGTTCACCCTACTATCCCGCTATCCGCGAGATGGTTGTCAGCGTGTGGATTCAGTGCCTGTATCTGGCGCGCCATGGGCAGACGGAATTCAACCTGCGGGGGCGCATCGGCGGCGACCCGCCGCTCACAGCCACGGGCCGCGCCCAGGCGCTTGCGCTTGCCGCCCACCTGCGCGACAAGCCCATTGAGTGGGTGTTTACCTCCACGCGCATACGCTCGCACGAAACGGCAACACCGTTGCTGACCGAACGGCCAGAAGCGCATGCCATGGCCTTTAAGGAATTTGACGAAATCTGGGCGGGCGATTGCGAGGGCATGCTCTACAGTGAAATCCGCGAACGCATGCCCGAGGTCACCCAAGGCCGCAACGCCTGCAAGTACACCTACACCTACCCCAATGGAGAAAGCTACGCCCTGCTGCGCGAGCGGGTACAACGCGGTTTGCGGCGGGCGCTTTTTCTGGCTGGGGATGCACCCCTGATCATTGTGGGGCATCAGGCCATCAACCGGGTGCTGCTTTCGCTCTTTCTCCGGCAGCGCAACGAAGACGTGCCCTTTATCTACATTCCGCAAAACCAGTACTACCACATCAGCCTGACCCCGCGCCGCAAGGTCTTTGAACGCGTGCCCTATGACGGCGGGCGGGGGGCCAGCCTGCTGGCTGAATAAAAAAGGGCTGCGCCCCGATCTGCCCGCGCGTCCATCAAACGCAGGCAGACAGGGGCGCAGCCCGTGGACAGCCTGTTACGCGAGGCGCGATGTTACGTAGTTACGCACCGCGCCCTGCTCTTATTCAGCATTCAAGGCAACCGGCCAGGCGGTTGAAAACCGTCGGTTCCGCATGCCCCACCTGCACATCCAGCACATCGTGCAGCTTGCGCACCTGCTTTACAATCTGCTCCATACGCCCATCGTCCTTGACCACCAGCCACATGCGGCAGGTATCGCCGTCTGCTTCCGGCGTGACAAGCACGCCCTCAAGGTTGTAGGCGCGGCCAGCAAAGAGGCCGCACACGTGCGAAAGCACACCGGGATGATTGTTGACGCTCAAGTGCAAAGTTGTAAGCGCGCTCGTCACGGAACCGTTCATGCGTTAACCCCCTCTATCATCTGACTGTTTGCCGCTCCTGGCGGCACCATGGGAAAAACCTTTTCTTCTGCGCTCATGCGCACTTCAAGCAGGCATGGGCCGGGCGTGCCCAAGGCCTTTTCCAGCACGGCCCTTGGGTCGCGCTCGTTGTTAAGGCAGATGGCCGGCATGCCAAAGCCCTGGGCAATGCGCACAAAGTCCGTGCCTGCCGTAAAGGTCGAGCCGAACAGCCGCCCTCCAAAGAACAGATCCTGCTGTTGCTGCACCAGCCCCAGTCCATCGTTGTTGCACAGGATAATCTTGACGTTGGCCTGATTTTCAACAGCCGTGGCCATTTCCTGAATATTCATGAGCAGGCTGCCATCGCCGGAAAAACAGACCACGGTTTCCTCCGGCTTTGCCAGCGCAGCGCCTATGGCGGCAGGCAGGCCAAAACCCATTGTTCCCAGCCCGCCGGATGTGAGCCACTGCCGGGGCTGCATCATGGGGTAGGCCTGGGCCACGCGCATCTGGTGCTGGCCCACGTCTGTGCTCACAATGCCCTTGCCGTGCAGGGCGTCCGCCACGTGCCTGATGATGCCGTAGGGCGAACAGACCTCATCCGTGCGGTCAAAACGCAGGCCGTGCTCCGCCTTGCATGCTGCCACGCGCTCAAGCCACGGCTCGTGGTCGGTCTTGCGCAACAGGGGCAGCAGGGCCGTGAGAGCCTCTGCCGCGTCCGCTGTAATGCCCACCTGCGGAATGCGCAGCTTGCCCACCTCGCAGGCATCAATATCGATGTGGACAAGGCCCGTCTTGGGGCAAAATCCGTCCAGCCTGCCCGTGGCGCGGTCGCCAAGGCGAGCGCCCACAACCATGAGCAGGTCGCATTCGTCTACCAGCATGTTGGAGGCGCGCGCTCCGTGCATACCCAGCATGCCCACGGCCAGCTCATGCCCATGCGGCACCGTGCCCAGCCCGCGCAGGGACATGACGGCGGGGATGCGGCGAGCCTCCATAAAGGAAACCACCGCCGCCGAGGCCTCGGGAGAAGACGTGCCGCCGCCCAGCAACAACAGGGGGCGCTTTGCGGCGTTCATCATTTCCGCCGCGCGGGCAAGGGCCTGCGGGTCTGGCTGCGGCATGGGCGCGGGGGTTCCGGCGGCGGGCAGATCCTGCAATTCAGCAACAGCCACCTGCACGTCACGCGGGATGTCCACCAGCACAGGGCCGGGGCGGTCGCCAGCGGCAATGGCAAAGGCCTCGGGAATCACGCGCAGCAGTTCGTCAATGGAGCGCACAATAAAGTTGTGTTTGGTGGCGGGAATGGACATGCCGTAGATGTCCACTTCCTGAAAGGCATCGGTACCGATCATGCTCAGGGGCACCTGCCCGGTGATGCAGACCAGCGGCACGGAGTCCATGCGCGCATCGGCGAGCGCCGTGAGCGTATTGGTAGCACCGGGGCCGGAAGTGGCAAAGATAACGCCGGGACGGCCCGTAACCCTCGCCATGCCCTGCGCTATAAAGCCTGCGCCCTGTTCATGACGGGCAAGGATATGCCGGATGGTTCCACTGCGCCCGAGGGCATCGTAGAGAGGAAGATTGAAACCGCCCGGGATGCCCGCAATGTGCGTGACACCCTGGTTCTCCAGCAGGCGGATGGTGAGTTCTGCTCCCGTAAGACGTAACATCGCCGCAAGACTCCTTTTCGATGGTGAGGCTTGTCGGCGGCGGTGCGGACTAAAAAACCCCGCCGACTCGCGCCGGCGGGGTTTGCAATACTACCTTGGATCTTCCCTGCTCAGAACGCGCGCAAAGTGTGACACCGTACTACTACGGCGCACATAATGGATAGCAGCGCTACGTGGCGGAAAGAAGATTGTGTGTTCATGCTCATGTTTGAGACCCTACGCTGGCACCCGGCAAGATGTCAACATATCAGACCAGTGCGGACCAATAATTTTATTTTTTGCGCTTTCTGCCATCGGTATGCGGCAGCAGCAGCTTGACCGCGCGCACCTCGTCAATACGGCGACGATCCATGCGTGTTATCTCCAGATCCCAGCCCTGATAGCGCAGGCGCGCGCCTTTTTCGGGTATACGGCCCAGGCGCTCCATAATGAGCCCCCCGAGGGTGGCGCTGAACAGACGGCGCGGCAGGCTCACCCCAAGCCAGCTTGCAAAAAGGTCAACGGCAAGACGCCCCGGCAGGACCCAACTGCCGTCAGGCCTGCGGCAAACCTCCGGCCCGGCGGGCATATCGCCCATCTGGCCCGCAAGCACGCTCAGCAGTTCCGCGGGGGTGATGATGCCCACAACACTGCCGTATTCATCCCGCACAAAGGCCAGCGGCGCGGGATTTGTACGAAAATCTTCCAGCAGGGTCGTCAGCGGCGTGTGCTCAAATATGGTGGGCGCGGGGCGCACGTAGGTCTTCAGATCCCACTCGCGGTTGCCTATGCCCTGTTGCTCCTGTTGCAGGATTTCACCGGGGTGCACCACGCCCAGCACTTCGTCCGTATCGCGCCGCTGCACAGGCAGCCATGCAAGGCGCGAGGCAGCCGCAAAACGCGTGACCGTGGCGCGGTCGGCATTGCTGTCCAGCCAGTCCACGCGCTGACGCGGAATCATGATAAAACGCGCCGTGCGCCCGCCAAGGCGGATCACACGGGCCACCATGTCCCGCTCCATGGGAGCAAAGAGCTGCCCCCCGGCATCACCAGCCAGCGCCGCCGCCTCAAGCTGGGCCTCGCCGCCGCCGGGTACGCCGCCGCCGAGCAGGTTCAGAATGACCCGCGCCGTGGATTCGCGCATGTCGCGCATGCTGTAGCGCCTGCGGCGGCTGCGCAAGGCCCACTGGTTGCAGGTCTCCACCAGCACGGAAAAACCAATGGCCGCGTACATATAGCCCTTGGGGATATGGTAGCCAAGTCCATCGGCCAGCAGGCTCAGACCGATCATCAGCAAAAATCCCAGACACAGCACAATGACTGTGGGGTGACGCTCCACAAACTCCAGCAGGGGGGCTGCGGCAAGCACCATGATGACCATGGCAGCCAGCACCGCCAGCATCATGATGAACACATGGTCCACCATGCCCACGGAGGTGATGATGGAATCCAGCGAAAACACGGCATCCAGAATGATGATCTGAAAAATCACCTGCCAGTAGCCAGCCTGCGGCCCGCTGGTATCGAACCTGCCCGCATGGCCTTCAAGCCTGTCGTGCAGTTCCATTGTGCCCTTGAGCAGCAAGAACACGCCGCCAGCCATAAGGATAAGATCGCGGGCAGAATAGCCGTGCCCCCCCAGGGTAAACAGGGGGTCGGTAAGGGCAACCAGCCGCGCCATGAAGGCCAGCAGCACCATACGCATGAGCAGGGCAAGCCCAAGGCCGGTCATGAAGGCCTGACGCTTCTTTTCCTGCGGCAGCTTGTTCACAAGTATGGAAATAAAAACCAGGTTGTCTACGCCCAGCACCACTTCCAGCAGCACCAGCGTACCCAGGCCAGCCCAGGCTGCGGGGTCAGTTACCCATGCCAGATCCCACATATTTTCTCCGGCGGCCATGCCGCGTTTCCGTAATAAAAAAGGGGCCAGAGGCCCCAGCAGACAGCAATTCCCGCCTGGCGGGATTTGAAGAAACCATTCGCGCCCGACAACACCGCAAGGCGCTGTCAGTGCATGATTTCTGGTTGCGTTGACTTTGTCAAACGCAATGGGGGGCCAAAGGCCCCCCATAAAACCGTGCTTGGCCAGAAGGCGTACACTTATGTGCCGGAATCCGGCGCAGCGCTGTGCCTATTCGGCAGCAAGCTGGATGCGTTCGAAACCGGTAACCGTGATTTCGTCGCCGATGGTCTTGCCCGTTTCGCGCACGATGTCGGAAATGGTCTTCTTGTCATCGCGGATGTAGGGCTGTTCCATGAGGCACACTTCCTTCTGGAACTTCTTCACCGCGCCGTCGGCAATCTTGTCCACGATCTGGGCGGGCTTGCCTTCTTCAAGGGCCTTCTGGCGGTAAACTTCGCGTTCACGCTCCACAGCTGCCTGATCAAGGCTGGCGGCGTCAAGGGCCAGGGGGCTGGCGGCGGCAACCTGCATGGCGAGGTTCTTGGCCAGTTCCAGCACTTCGGGCTTGGCGGCGCTTTCAGCCTTGCCGCAGGTCAGGTACACAAGAACGCCGATCTTGCTGTTGGCGTGGACATACTGACCCACCACATCGTTGGCGCTCTTTTTGCTGAAGCGGGCAAACTTGCCGAGCTGCATGTTTTCGCCCACGGAGGCGATGAGCTGGGTCACTTCTTCGCCCAGGAGGGCTTCAAGAGCGGCGGCGTCGGCAGGAGCCTTTTCAAGGATAACCTGGGTCACGCGGGTGGCCATGGTCTGGAACTGATCGCCGCGAGCCACGAAGTCGGTTTCGCAAAGCAGCGAACCCATGGCGATGTGCATGTTGTCGGCAGTGGCGGCCACGGTCACGAGGCCTTCGCTGGTGGCGCGGCCAGACTTTTTGGCAGCCTTGGCCATACCCTTCTGGCGCAGCCAGTCAACGGCCTTTTCCAGGTCGCCTTCCACTTCCACCAGGGCTTTCTTGCAGTCCATCATGCCTGCGGCGGTCATGTCGCGCAGTTCTTTAACCAATTGTGCAGTGATAGCCATAGTATACTCCACACGCTGTCCGGCCCCAAGCCGGAGTTTTGTAAATGCCTGATCGGTTGCGCGGCCTCCGCGAAGCGCGGCGCGCAATCTTTCATCCAGACGGGGGCAGCGCAGCCCTTACAGGTTGCGCCGCCCCCAGGATACGGAATATGGAAAGGCCTGCTATTCGGCGGGAGCGGCTTCCGGAGCGGGAGCGGCGGCTTCAGCCTTCTGCATGGCTTCTTCGGCGTTGACGGCTTCGCCCTTGTGATCCTTGTTCATGGCTTCGCCTTCCATGCAGGCTTCGGCGAAAGCAGCCACAAACAGCTTGATGGCGCGGATGGCGTCGTCATTGCCGGGGATGATGTAGTCAATGACATCGGGATCGCAGTTGGTGTCGGTCACGGCCACGATCGGGATGCCGAGCTTGCGGCATTCCTTGACGGCGATGTCTTCACGGTGCGGGTCGATGATAAAGGCAAGCTGGGGAATGCGGTCCATGTTCTTGATACCGCCAAGGGTTTCCTCGAGCTTTTTCATTTCGCGTTCCAGAAGCAGAATTTCCTTCTTCTGGTAGCGATTGATGGTGCCGTCGCCAAACATGGCTTCCAGCTTCTTCAGACGGTCCACGCTCTTCTGGATGGTGACAAAGTTGGTGAGCGTGCCGCCCATCCAACGGTTGGTCACGTGGAACTGACCGGCGCGGCCAGCCTCAGCGGCCACTGCTTCCTGAGCCTGACGCTTGGTACCGATGAACAGCACCTTGCCGCCCTTGGCAACAGTGTCGACCACTTTGTCGTAGGCGACGCGGAACAGCTTGACGGTCTGCTGCAGGTCAATGATATGGATGCCGTTGCGGGCGCCAAAGATGTAAGGACGCATCTTGGGATTCCAGCGGCGGGTCTGGTGACCGAAATGCACGCCGGTTTCCAGCATTTGCTTCATGCTGACATAAGCCATTGGGATTCCTCCAAAGGGTTAACTTCTTCCACCCATGCCCTGACCCTGCAACCCGATGTCCACACCCAGGAGGGACAAGCCGTCCTTGGGCGCAAAAAATGGACGACGCCACACGCGCCGTCCCACCGGGCACCCCGGGCCGCTGCCTTTGGGTGTGCTTGATGGAAAGGGAGTCAATACACTATCACCTTGCGAATAGCAAGCATTGATGCGGAAATTTCCGCGCAAACCGCAGATCAGCCTAACGGCTCAGCCCCTGCACAAGCTCAGGCTGGGTTTCGCTCAGCCCCTTTCCTGCATAAATGACCAGAACATCACTGTTCTTTACGCGGACAAGATCGGGATGCGCGTCAAAAAACGCTGCCGCCCGTTCAAATTCCCCACGTGATACCCCGCCCCCGCCGCCCGCAAGATAGGCCGTGCCCGCATAGGGTGAAATCATCACCACACTGTCGCCTAGCGGCCCGTCCATATGCGATATGTCGGCGATATAGCGCTGATAGGGATAAAATACGTGCGGCCCAAGGCCGGACTGCGCCCACACGCGCACAGTCGGAGGAAAGTTCGGCAATTGCCCCAGAGCTTCGCGCAGGCGCGTATAAGACTGCGCCTCGGGGTGTTGCAGCAGCCGCGCCACTGTCACAGCCGGATTATACCAACCCGTCTGCGTAGCGAGCATGATGACGGCCATCGCCACACCGGCGGCGGGCAGAAGCTTTTTCCACAATGCGGGGCGCAGTTTGCCCTGCACCCACATGCAGGCGTGGCAGATGGCGAGCATCAGAAACACGCCGGGCAAATCCTCATACTGCCCGGCCATGGCCCACATCTGGCTGTAGCCGGAAACAGCCACCATGGCGAGATAGGGCAACGTGCACAGCAGGCAGAGCAAGGCCTTGCGCCCAAGCAGGGGCAAAAACCACGAGTACGCCAACAACTGGATATAGTATCGCAGTTTGAGATCCCACTGCCCGCGCACATCTACAAAATGGCTGAAGGCATAGCCCGTGCCCGCGCCTGCAAGCTGGCGCATGTAGGGCAGCCATACCTTTGTGACCGTGACAAACCACAGGCCGGAACACAGGCATAAAATAGCGCCGACACGCCGCTGCCCCAACAGCAAAAAGGCATACATGCCCAGGCAAAAAATACTGGGCGCGGCGCGCTCCTGCGCCAGAAAGACCACAAGGCAGCATCCGGCTAGCGCCCACCAGCGGCGCTTGTGCAGCATGAGCACGGCCAGCATGAGCATGGGCGTGACGAGCGTTGTGTAGTGAACCTGCCGCGACCACGGCGTGAGCACCGGACGGAAAAAAAAGAAAAGAAGCAGCGCAAAACCTGCCGTCCACACCCAGTTGCCAGAAGGCGTATCGCCTTCCGCTTCTTCATGCAGGGTGCGCACCAGCCGGGGCAGAATAAAGGCCATTGCCCCCACCGCCACGCCTTGCAGAACGCTGAGGGGGTACGGGCTCTTCCACGGCCCCACAAGGGGGGCCAGCAGGGCCGTCAGGGGGGTGCAATGGTGGGCGTAAAAGGGTTTACCCTCATAGACGTTGGAAAAAGGAGCCTGCCAGTCCCAGCCGTTCCAGACCCGCCAGATCTGCGTAATAAAGTAGCCAAAATCCGCATCATTGATGACAAAGCTGCGCATTTGCAACACGCTGCCCCATATGAACAAGGCGGCAAAAGCCAGAGGAATGTACCAGAGCACCAGCTTTTCCGCCAGTGCAGACCCGCCTGTACAGGACTTGCAGTTCATGTTCATATCATCTCGCTCAATCAAAAATTTGCGGCCCCGCGCAAGGGCATGGGCTGATTTCAGTATCACGCCGGGAGCCGGGTCACAAGCCGGGCATGACGCGCCCGCTGGCAGCGCCCCTTTTCAAACGGCGCATCTATACTTATAGTTAGAGTTCACGCTGCGCCTCAAGCGGCGCTGCACATCAACACTTCAGGATTCATCATGAACAAGCACGGATTCACTCTTCTTACAGAACAGCATCTGCACGAAGTGGACGGCACCGCCCGTTTGTGGCGGCACGAGGCCACGGGAGCGCAACTGCTTTCCATTAATAACTCTGACGAAAACAAGTGCTTTGGCGTCAACTTTCGCACGCCGCCAGCCGACTCCACAGGCGTTGCCCACATTCTGGAACACTCCGTTCTTTGCGGCTCGGACAAATATCCCGTCAAGGAACCCTTTGTGGAACTGATGAAGGGATCGCTGCAAACCTTCCTTAACGCCTTCACCTTTCCCGACAAGACCTGCTACCCCATCGCAAGCTGCAATCTGCGCGATTTTTACAATCTCATTGACGTCTACATAGACGCAGTGTTTCACCCGCGCATCGATGAAGATATCTTCCGGCAGGAAGGCTGGCACGTGGAGGCCGAAACGCCCGATGGCCCGTGGTCGTACAAGGGCGTGGTCTACAACGAGATGAAGGGCGTCTACTCCTCGCCCGATTCCGTCCTCGCGGAGCAGAGCCAGCAGGCGCTCTTCCCCGATACGCTCTACAGCCTTGATTCCGGCGGCAATCCGGAAAACATCCCCGACCTCACCTACGAGGCCTTTTACGATTTTCACAGCCGCTACTACCACCCCAGCAACGCCCGCTTTTTCTTCTGGGGCGACGACCCGGAAGACGAACGTCTGCGTCTGACGGCAGCCGCGCTTGAGGGCTACACGGCCCGACCGGTCAATTCCGACGTGCCTTTGCAGCCGCGCCTGGAAACCCCGCGCCAGATTGAAGTGGCCTATGCCGCCTCCAAGGGCGAAAAACGCGCGCTGTTCACGGTCAACTGGCTTTTGGGCGAGCGTGGGGACGTGCATCAGGCCCTGCTGATGGAAATGCTCGAGCATATCCTTGAAGGCCTGCCCGGCTCCCCCCTGCGCAAGGCGCTCATCGCCTCCGGCCTTGGTGAAGACACCACCGGCTGCGGGCTGGAGACTGACCTGCGCCAGATGTACTACTCTACCGGTCTCAAGGGCGTGGCCCCGCGCGATGTGCAGCAGGCCGAACTGCTCATTTTTGACACCCTGGCCCAACTGGCGGAAGAAGGCATCCCCCGCTCGGCAGTGGAAGCCGCCGTCAACAGCGTGGAATTCGCCTACCGTGAAAACAATTCCGGGCGCTTCCCCCGTGGGCTTTCGGCCATGGTGCAGTCGCTGACCACATGGCTGTATGATGGAGACCCGCTGGCCCCGCTGGCGTGGGAAGCCCCGCTCAACGCCCTCAAAGCCCGCATTGTGGCTGGCGAACCCGTATTTGAACAGGCGATTAAGGACTGGTTCCTCAACAACGAGCACCGCGCCACCGTGGTGCTGCTGCCCGACACCAAACTGGGCAAAGCCCGCGAAGACGCGGAAAAGGCCCGCGTGGACGCCGTACAGGCCGCCGCCGGTGCCGAGGCCCGCGCCAGGATGGTGGAAGAAACCACCCGCCTCATGGAAGCCCAGAGCGCGCCCGACAGCCCGGAGGCTCTTGCGACCATCCCGGCCCTGGGGATTGAAGACCTGCCGCGTGAAAACGCCTTGCTGCCCCGCGCAGTGGCAGAACTGCCCGAGACGTTCCTGACGCACGAGCTGCCCACACAGGGCATTGCCTACGCAACCCTGTTGCTGCCCCTTGCCAATGTACCGGACAGGCTCGTGCCCCTGCTGCCGCTCTTTGCCCGTTCCCTCACCGAAACAGGCACCGCCAAACGCGACTTTACGGAGCTTGGCGCACTCATGGCCGCAAAAACGGGCGGCCTTGGAGCAGAAACGCTGGTGGGCCTTGTGCGCGGCAGCCGCAAGACTTTTGGCTACCTTGGCGTGTCTGGCAAGGCCGTGTACGACAAGCTGCCTGACCTCTTTGCCCTGACCCGCGAGATTCTGCTGGAACCCCTGACGGACGCCGACGTGTTGCGCGAACGTCTGGGCCAGATGCTGCTGGAAGGCAAGGCCCGGCTGGAGCACGGCTTGCAGTCCGCCGGGCATGCGGCGGTCAGCGCCCGCCTGCGGGCGCGCTTCAACGGCGCAAGCGCCATTGCCGAGCGCACCTCGGGCCTGAGCTACCTTGAGAGCGTACGCGGCCTGCTGGAACGCATGGACACGGACCCGCAGTCTGTTTTGAACGATCTTGAAGAACTGCGCTCACGCATCATCGCCCGGCCCGGCGCTGTTATGGACTGCACCGCGGAGGCGCAGGGCCTCGCACTGGTAGAAACGGAAGCCCGCCAGTTGCTGCGCTCGCTTTCACCCGCACGGGCAGGAGCGGCAACGGACTTTGGCAACGCCCCTCTGGAACTGCCCAAGGGCGAAGCCTTCATTGCTCCGGCCCAGATCAACTATGTGGGCAAGGCCGCCAACATCTATGATCAGGGCTATGTGTACCACGGCTCGGCCAGCGTTATCCTGCGCAGCCTGCGCATGGGCTACCTGTGGGAGCGCGTGCGCGTGCGCGGAGGCGCGTACGGCGCGTTCTGCAATCTTGACCGCCTTGGCGGCACCCTTGTGTGCGCCTCATACCGCGACCCCAACGTGGACGACACCCTGGCGGCCTTTGACGGCATGGCCGAATACCTGCGCACCTTCAGCCCGGACAAGGCCCAGCTTACCCAGGCCATAGTGGGTGCGGTGGGCGATCTGGACAGCTACCTGCTGCCCGACGCCAAGGGTGCCCAGTCCCTCTCGCGCTGGCTCACGGACGATACCGATGCAGCCCGCGCCCTCATGCGCGAGGAAATCCTTTCCACCACCGAAAAGCACTTCCGCGAATTTGCCGAGGTGCTGGCCGAGGTTGCACGCAACGGATCCACTTGCGTACTGGGTGGCCCCAAGACCGAAGCAGCAGCCAAGGAACACGGCTGGAGCAGCACCAAACTGGTGTAGCCTCCTGCGATTATAGAATGATAAAGGGGGAGATTTTCCAGAAATCTCCCCCTTTGCGCATGGTGGCTGCATGCCGACGCCACATGCCGCCCACAAGGAACACCCCCATGTCCCGAGATTCAGGCGACCAGACGCTCCAGCCAGACACGCCGCATCTGCGGCCCGCACGCTTTGCAGGCCGTCTGGCCGCTCCGTCCTTTGTGCTGCCCGCCGGAGTGGCGGAAAACGCGCGCTTTCTGGCTGGCAAGGTGGACGAGGTAGGTCTGTGTTTTTTTGAAGCTCAGTCCTGCCTGAACTACGGGCCGCAGGACTTGCCGCCCGATCTGGAAACCCTGCCCCTGCGCTGGCATGTGCATCTGCCCGTTGACCTGCCCTGGCCCGCCAGCAAGAGTACTGCCGCCTATCCTGCCCGCGCTGCCGCCCGCCTGGCCCATGCCGTGCTTGGCAAGGCGGCTTTTCTTCAGCCGCGCTGCGCCGTGCTGCACCCGCCCCAAGGATCGCCGCAAGTGCAACGCCGCCTGCTGGCAGGTTTTGCGCATCACTGGAAAAACTGCTGCGATATTCAGTTGTTGCTGGAAAACGTTGCCCACAGTGATATTACCTGCCTTGGACAGGGATTTCTTCAGGATCACGGACTGGGCCTGTGTCTGGACGTAGGGCACCTCCTGGGCTATGGTCAAAAAAACCTGTTGGTTTCGACCCTGCCAGAGCAGGCGACCATGACGCACTGGAGCGCCCCCGGCGACGGCGACCGGCATCTGCCCCTCACGGCTTTTACGCCCGGGCAGGCGCAGACCGCAGCCGTCCTCATGCAGCGCATCCCCGCTGCGGCAGTGCATATGATCGAGATATTCAACTGGAATCGTTTGGCCGCTTCCCTGCCGGTGCTGGAGGCACTTGCGCAACCGCATTCCGGCAGATGATGAACATTCGCGCATAAACGTTTAAGGAGAATCATGGCTGGCGCCACAGACCACATCGCCCTGCTGCAAAAATGGCGGGCAGGTCTCAGCAAGGACGACCACTGGTGCATCCTCATCAATGCCGACCCCGATGCCCTGGCATCGGCGCTGGCGCTCAAGCGTATTATGATCCACAAGGTGCACAGCGTGGATATTGCGCGCATCAATGAGGTGACCCGCCCCGACAACCTGGCCATGATCCGCTACCTGAACATCCCCGTGCGCCCCTGGCAGCCTGAAAATGCCGACCAGTACACCCACCTTGCAATGGTGGATTCCCAGCCGCACCACAGCAAGGCTTTCCAGGGCCTGCACTTTGACTGCATCATCGACCACCATCCCCTGCCCCGCGCCGCCAACAATATTACGGCATGTTCACTGGCTGGCCCGGCTTTGTTGCGCGATATCCGCCCCAACATGGGCGCCACCAGCACCATGATGGCCCGCTATCTCAAGGCTCTGCGCATGCGCCCCGGCCCAAGGCTGGCCACAGCCCTGCTCTACGGCATCCGCACAGATACGGCGGCGTTTGAGCGCTCTGGCGGCGAAGACGATTTCCGCGCCTATCAGTGGCTTTCGCGCCATGCGGATAACGGCCTGCTGCGCCGTATTCTGCGCAGCGAATACCTGCGGGAATGGCTGCCGCTGTTTTCACGCGCATTCCGTTCCCTTGCCGACTGCCGCGGCGGCGGGGCCTTTGCCTCGCTCAACGAGGTCAACAGCGCAGACCTCTTGGTGGCCGTGGCGGACTTTTTCACGCGGGTGCATGGCCTGCGGTGGATAGCCGTAAGCGGCGTGGTGGACAAAACCGTTATCGTGATATTTCGCGGCGATGGCGGCCGGGACATTGGCCGTCTTGCGGACGCCTGTTTTTACGATGTGGGCGAGGCCGGCGGGCACCGCAATCTGGCCCGCGCGGAGTTTCCCCTCTCGGCAGTGCCAGAAGGCGTGAAACCCGGCGACTTTGTGCTCAAGCGCATTGAAACGCGCAAGCTGCGGCGCAAAACAACAGCCCCGGACGCCCCCTCAGACCCCGCAGAGCGTGGCGCAGCCTGACTTTGCGAATAATTTGCATGCAAACTTCAATTTTCTATTGACAGGCTTTTGCATGCCGCGTAGCTTTTTACCTAGAAAATTTTAAGGATACTTTCATGCAGCGCATTTCTTCCAACCACACCTCCTCCTACGCCGCCGGCATCTTTAGCTGGTATTATTTTGCGTACTTTACCGGAGCCTGTGGTCGGGAGCTTTGCTGACGCGTAAAAGTTAGAAAGTTCAACGGGCCGCAGGCAACAAGCCAGCGGCCCTTTTTTTGTATGGGCCGCCGGAAAAGATGCGGCAAACCCCGCTCCATGCGGGTCACCTTAAAGCAGCAGACTGAAAGGAGCGAGCCCATGTACCTTGGAAAAAAAATCCGCCTGGAACGTATCATCAACCGCGCAAATGGCCGTACCATCATTGTTCCCATGGACCACGGCGTGACCATCGGCGCGGTTGAAGGCCTGGTGGACATGCGCGACACCGTCAACGATATGGCCACGGGCGGCGCTGACGCCGTTCTCATGCACAAGGGCCTTGTGCGTTGCGGGCACCGTAACGCGGGCAGCGACATCGGCCTTATCATCCACCTCTCCGCCTCCACCGCTCTTTCCCCCCTCGGCAACACCAAAACCCTCGTAGCCACAGTTGAAGAAGCCATCAAACATGGCGCGGACTGCGTTTCGGTACACGTCAATCTGGGCGACCCCAATGAACGCCTCATGCTGGCCGATCTGGGACGTGTGGCCGAATCGTGCGACAACTGGGGCATCCCGCTGCTGGCCATGATGTACGCCCGCGGCCCCCAGATCCAGAACGGCTACGCCAAGGACGTGGTGGCCCACTGCGCCCGCGTGGGCGTTGAGCTGGGCGCGGACATCGTCAAGGTGCCCTACACCGGCGATGTGGAAAGCTTCTCTGAAGTAGTGGCCGCCTGCTGTGTGCCCGTGGTTATCGCTGGTGGCGAACGCATGGATTCCACCCGCCAGATCCTCCAGATGGTTCAGGATTCACTGAGCGCTGGCGGCGCGGGTATTTCCGTGGGCCGCAATGTCTTCCAGCATCCCAACCGCGTTGCTCTGGTCAAGGCCCTGCGCGCCATCGTTCACGACAACGCTTCCGTGGATCAGGCCATGGAAATTGTAGGAGAATAAGCCGCATGTCCCGCATCTATTTCAACTGCGTTCCCTTTGACAAGGGCGATGTGACACTGGCGCTGGAATCCGGCGTGGACGGCGTTATTGTGCCGCGCAAGCATGTGGAAGAAGTTTCCGGTCTTTCGCGCTGCCCTGTGTGGGCTGCCGAAGATACCGCCATGATGGCGCTCAGCGTCAAGGCTGACGAAGAAGCCGTGCTCGAACGGCTGCATAAGGGCGAGCGTGTGGTTCTGGCTCGCGGCTGGGAGGTAATACCTGTGGAAAACCTTCTGGCCCAGAGCGACAGCGTTCTGGCTGAGGCCGCTACGCTGGACGAGGCCCGCCTTGCCGCAGGAATTTTGGAACGCGGTGTGGCGGGCATTGTTGTATCCAGAGAGGCCGTGGCCGATCTCAAGACCATTGTCAGCCAGTGCAAGCTCGCGCAGGGGCATGAAGAACTGCAGCCCGCCGTGATCACCCGTGTGGAATCCGTGGGCCTCGGGCACCGCGTCTGCGCCGACACGCTCTCCATCCTGCGCAAGGGGCAGGGCATGCTGGTGGGCAATTCCAGCGCCTTTACCTTTCTTGTGCATGCGGAAACCGAGCGCAACGAATATGTGGCCGCCCGCCCCTTCAGGGTTAATGCGGGGGCCGTGCATGCCTACGTGCGCCTGCCCGGCGACAAAACCACCTACCTTGGCGAGTTCAAGGCGGGGCAGGAAGTGCTGATCGTGGACGCCAACGGCGAAACAAGCCTTGCCACCCTTGGCAGGGTCAAGATTGAAGTGCGCCCCATGCTGCTGGTTGAAGCCCAGGTCACCACCGAAGACGGCGTCAAAACCGGCGCGGTATTTTTGCAGAATGCCGAAACCATCCGCCTGACCACCCCCGGCGGCGAACCGGTAAGCGTAGTGGGCCTGAAGCCCGGCGATACCGTGCTGTGCCGCCTGGACGAAGCCGGCCGCCATTTTGGCATGCGCATCCGCGAAGACATCCGGGAGATATAGCATGGACGACAGCAACAGCCACTGGCCCAAAGGCCACCCCGCAGCCGCAGCAGACCGTCAGGCAGCCTCTCCCGATGAGGCGGGCGCGCGCCTTGCCGCCATCCGCCACGAGATTGACGCCGTGGATCAGGATCTGCTCACGCTCTTTAACCAGCGGGCGGCCCTGAGCCTTGAGGTGGGACGTATCAAGGCCGACGTGCCGGGCATTATCTTCAAGCCCCTGCGGGAAAAGGAAGTGCTGGACAGTCTGGCTACGCGCAACCCCGGCCCCCTGCCGGAGGATCATCTGCGGGCCATCTGGCGCGAGATATTTTCTTCCTCCCGTTCCTTGCAGCGACCCCAGAATGTGGCCTATCTCGGCCCGGAAGGCACGTTTTCCTACTTTGCAGGCGTGGAGTACCTGGGCCATGCCGCCCAGTTCCGCCCCTGCAACGATATTACGCAGGTCTTTCAGGAAGTGGCTTCCGGTCAGTGCGAGCTCGGCGTGGTGCCGCTGGAAAATTCCCTTCAGGGAACCGTGGGCGTGAGCTTTGACCTGTTCCTCAAGTACGACGTGCATATTCAGGCCGAGCTGTTTTCCCGCATTTCGCACTGTCTGCTGAGCAACGCGCCCTCGCTGGCCGCAGTGCGTACCGTGTATTCCCACCCCCAGCCCCTGGCCCAGTGCGGCGCGTGGCTGCGCGCCCATCTGCCCGGCGCTGGCCTTGTGCCGGTGGAATCCACCGCTGCCGCCGCACAGTACGCCGCTGGCAAGGAAGACGCAGCCGCCATCGGTCACGGCAAGCTGGCCGACCTCATGGGCATTGCCGTTCTGGCCCGCCGCATTGAGGACGAGCCGGGCAACTGGACGCGCTTTGTGATCATCGGCCCCGGCGATGCACGCTCGGGTAGCCGCACGGGCGGCCCGCAGCCCGGCCATACCGGCGCGGACAAAACCTCGCTGCTGTTCACCACGGCAGACAAAGCTGGCGCGCTCTCGAGCGTGCTTGACCTGCTGGCAAGCAACGGCATCAACATGCGCAAGCTGGAATCGCGCCCCCTGCGCGGCCAGCGCTGGAAATACGTTTTCTTTGCCGATGTGGAAAGTGATCTGGAAGATCCCCGCTACGCCCCCCTGCTGGAAAAACTGCACGAAGTCTGCACCAGCTTCCGCATACTGGGCAGCTATCCCACAGGGCCGCAACTGGACCGTCTTGACCTCCACTCGGAAACACCGGAGCAGCCAGCCTCATGAGCCAGAGCACCATTATCATCACCGAGGCCGAAAAGCAGGCCACGGCAAGCGTTACCGCACCCGCTTCCAAATCCGTTTCACACCGCTATCTTATTGGCGCGGCGCTGGCGCAGGGTGTTTCCACCGTGCGGCATACCCTTGAAAGCCGCGACCTCGAACGCACCCGCGCCATCCTGTGCGGGGCCGGGGCGGGCATGGAAACCCTGCCCGAAAGCACTCAGGCCTCCGGCGCGTGGCGCGTGACGGGCATGGGCGGCAAGCCGCTCGGCGGCGCAGAGGGTGCGCCCCTCTCCTGTGATGTGGAAGAGTCCGGCACCACTTGTCGGCTACTTACCGCCGTGCTGGCCGCTGGCGAGGGCGAATTTCGCATACACGGCGCGCCGCGCATGCACGAAAGACCCATTGCCGAACTGACGGACGCACTCAAAAAGCTGGGGCTTGCCGTCACCTTTGAAGGCAAGCCCGACTGCCCGCCTCTGGTGCTGCACGCCAAGGGCCTCAACCCCGCGCTGTGCGAGGGAGAGGTGACCCTGGGCATGGATATTTCGAGCCAGTATTTCTCGGGTCTGCTGCTGGCTGCCCCCATGGGGCCTGCGCCCCTGTCCGTAACGCTTGGCGGGCAGAAAGCCGTTTCCTGGCCCTATGTGGGGCTGACCCTGCAATGCCTGACCGACTATGGCATCCGCTTTGATGTGGAAACCCGCGCCGAGGCCGATGCCCCGTGGGAAATGCTGCCTCCTGGCGCATGGCGCGAGCTCAAGGCCGCGCATCCCGGCTGCCTGCGCGTGACAGTCCATCCCGGCGCGTACCGCGCGGGCAACTACACAGTTGAAGGCGACTGGTCTGGTGCCTCCTATCTGCTGGCCGCTGGCGCACTGGGCCTTAAGCCCGTGAGGGTCGAAGGTTTGCGCACGGATTCCCTGCAGGGCGACCGCGCCATGCTGGGCATTTTGCAGCGCATGGGCGCGCGTATGACCATGACGGAGGATTCCGTCACTGTGTACCCCTCCGCCCTTCATGGCGTGGAGCTGGACATGGGCGACTGCCCCGACCTCGTGCCCACAGTGGCCGTTCTGGCGGCCTTTGCGCAGGGTTCCACGCGCATCAGCAATGTGGCCCATCTGCGTTATAAAGAGTCGGACCGCATCAGCGCCCCGGCGCAGGAGCTTGCCAAGGCTGGCGTGGTCATTGACCAGCTTTCAGACGGCATGCTCATTCACGGCCTGGCCGGACGCGGCAACGGCAAGCCGGACTGTCCGCGTTTGCCCGAGGGCGTTTCCCTCTCGGCCCACAACGACCACCGCATCGCCATGTCTCTGGCCCTGCTGGGGCTGCGCCAGCCTGAAACAAACGTGCGCGACCTGCTGGACGACCCGCTGGTGGTGCGCAAATCCTTTCCGCAATTCTGGAATATCTGGGAGCAACTGGCATGAACGGCAATCAAGGCAGCAACGGCGTCCCTGCCGCCCAGAACGGCGGGGAATCCGCTGCGGAGGATGGATTTGACGGCTTTACCGGCTTCTGCCCGCGCAATCCCGTAAAAACCGTCATTGTCGGCTCCACCGGCCGCATGGGCGCCATGCTGCTGGCCCGCGCCAAGGCGGCAGGGCTGAACGTGGCGGGCGCGGACGTGCCCCTGACGCCCGAAGCTCTTGCTCCCGCCTGCGCGGGGGCCGATCTGGCCATCATTTGCGTTCCTGCCGCTGTATTCAGCGAGGTTGTTGCTACGGTCTGCCCGCATCTGCTCCCTGGGGCTGTGCTGGCGGACATAACCTCGGTAAAGGAAATCCCGCTGCAACAGATGGAAAAAATCTGGGCAGGGCCAGTGGTGGGCACGCATCCCCTCTTTGGCCCCAAGCCGGATCCGCAGGCAGACCAGCCCGTGGCCATTGTGCCGGGGGCCCATGCGGTGCAAGAGCATGTGGAGCTGGCCTCGGGCTTTTTTACAGCCCTTGGCTGCCGTGTATTCTGCACCACTGCTGAAAAGCACGACAAGGCCATGGCCAGCATCCAGAACATGAACTTCATCACCAGCCTGGCTTATTTTGCCCTGCTGGCGGAGCATGAGGATCTGCTGCCCTTTCTTACGCCTTCGTTCCGCCGCCGCCAGAACGCGGCCCGCAAAATGCTGACAGAAGACGCGCGCATGTTCGCTGGCCTGTTTGAGGCCAATCCATACAGCTATGAGGCTGTGCGCCAGTACCGGCAGATGCTCAACCTCGCCGCCGCTGGCGATATTGACCTGCTCTGCCAGCGCGCCCGCTGGTGGTGGCAGGAGGAAGAGGATCGGCAAACTCCCTGATTTCAAAGAGCTCGCAACAGATGGCGTACATGAGGAGGAAGCCCATGCGCCCAATGACCGTTGCGCCCATATCTGATATGCCCGCCAGTTCTCTGACGGGCATATTTCTTGCTATTGCCAGGGCAAAGCGCTTAACAGCGCCAACCAAGCCAGGGCGGTAAGAGCATGTTCGGTTCACAGCAAGATCCAAGCAGAACAGAAGAAGCCACTCCAAAACGTGTCAGCAAACAGCGTGAGGAGGGCAATGTTCCCAAAGCGCAGGAGCTTGGCAAGGCCGTGAGCCTGCTGGGGGGCATGTGTATTATTTATGCCTGGATCGGCCCTATGGCCGACAACATCAAGCGCCTCTTCCGCCACTTTCTCAGCCACTCGTGGGAGTTCGATCCCAATCCTGAAAACGTCTACAGCCTCAGCATTGACGTCACGCTTGAAATTGCCCGCATGATCATGCCAATCCTGCTGACTCTGGGATTTCTGGCCTTTCTGGCGCAGCGCTTACAGGTGGGCAAACTCTGGACAACCAAGGTGATGCGCCCCAACCTGAAGCGCTTCAACATAGTTCAGGGCCTCAAGCAGATGCTGGCATCGCCGCAAACAGCCCTGCGCACCATCAAGAGCCTGCTGTTTTCTCTTGTTCTCGGCATTATCCCCGGCTGGATCATCTTCAAGGAACACCAGAACTTTCTGCCCATGTACTACGCCAGCACCGAAGGCGTGGCGACCTACATGCTGCAAATGGCCTTCAAGCTGACCAGCTATGCACTTCTGCCCATCATTGCCATTGCCATTTTTGACGTATGGCAGTCGCGCTATGCCTATAACGAAGGCATGAAGATGACCAAGTCAGAAGTGAAGGACGAGCAGAAACAGACCGATGGCGACCCCGTGATCAAGGGGCAGCAACGCAGAAAAATGATGGAAATGATGAGCAAGCGTATGCTTGCAGACGTGCCCAAGGCGGATGTGGTGGTCACAAACCCCACGCACATAGCCGTGGCCCTGAGCTATAATACATCGGAAGCTCCCGCCCCCATCGTGCTTGCCAAGGGCGCAGACCATCTGGCCGAAAAAATCAAGGAAGTAGCCCGCGAAAACCGGATTCCCATTCGCGAAAACGTGCCTCTGGCACGGGCTTTGTATAAGTCCACAGAGGTGGGCGACATGATTCCCGAAGAGCTTTACAAAGCTGTGGCTTCCGTGCTGGCCAGCATCTGGAAGATCAAGCCCAAAGTGGTAAAACACTAAAAAGACATGGACTTTTTCCATCTTGCCCATACGTTCCAGGGTAAACCCGCTTTCGGGAACCAACGCAGAGAGGTGTCATAAAAATGGCTGCCGCAGTAATCCCCCAGCTTGATTACGCTCGATTTTCAAAAAACGGCGAAATATTTCTTGCAGCCGGCGTGGTCATCATCCTGTTTGTCATGTTGGTGCCTCTGCCCACGTTTTTTCTCGATTTCATGCTCTGCGTCAGTATTTCCATTTCACTGCTGGTGCTTGTAACCACCATGTTCATGACCTCGCCGCTGGAATTTACCATCTTTCCTTCGTTGCTGCTGGTCACGACCCTTCTGCGGCTGGCGCTCAACGTGGCGTCCACCCGCCTTATTCTGCTCAACGGCAATATGGGCGCAAACGCCGCGGGCGAAGTCATCCGCGCGTTCGGCCAGTTTGTTGTAGGCGGCAGCTACGTTGTGGGCGCAGTTATCTTTATGATCCTGTTCATTCTGAACAAGACCGTTATCACCGCTGGTACCACGCGTATCGCAGAAGTGGCGGCCCGCTTCACCTTGGACGCCATGCCCGGCAAGCAGATGGCCATTGAAGCCGACCTCAACGCTGGCTTGCTGGATGAAGAACAGGCCAATGCCCGCCGTGCAGGGCTGCGCAAGGAAGCAGATTTTTACGGCGCCATGGACGGTGCCTGCAAATTTGTTTCGGGCGACGTAAACGCAGGCATGTTCATCACCCTGGTGAACCTTGTGGGCGGTATCATCATCGGTATGGTCCAGAAGGATATGGACTGGAACACAGCCCTCACCACCTATTCCCTGCTGACCATCGGTGACGGTCTGGTTTCCACCATACCTTCCATCATTGTTTCCACCGGCACAGGCCTGCTGGTTTCGCGCGCCGCCTCCGAAGCCAAGATGGGCGAAGAATTTCTGGCCCAGCTTACCTTCAACAGCCGCGCGCTCAAGATGGTCTCGGGCGTGTTGCTGTTGTTTGCGCTGGTGCCCGGCCTGCCGACCATCCCCTTCCTCTGCATATCCATCCTTATCTTTGTGGTGAGCCGCCTCACGGAAAACAAGGATCAGGAGGCCGCCAACAAGGCCAAGGCAGACAAGAAAAAGAAGAGCGGTTCAGGCACTGCCGACACGCCGGAAGAGGTTCAGGCACTGTTGCCCCTTGATACACTTGAACTTGAAGTGGGCTACGGCCTCATCCCTCTGGTGGACGAAGAACAGAGCGGCAACCTGCTGGCCCGCATCCGCTCCATACGCCGACAGTTCGCGCTGGACATGGGCGTGGTCATCCCCTCGCTGCACCTGCGCGATAACCTTCAGCTCAAGCCCGGCCAGTACGCCCTGCTTATCAAGGGCAATCAGGTGGCTTCGGCAGAAATTCTGGTCGATCACTTTCTGGCCATGGATCCCGGCAACGTGACCACCAAGATCAGCGGCATTGAAACGCGCGAGCCTGCCTTTAACCTGCCTGCCCTGTGGATTCCCGACAGTCAGCGCGAGGAAGCCATGCTTGCGGGTTACACGGTGGTTGACCCGGCAACGGTTATCGCCACGCATCTGACGGAAGTGTTCAAGCGTCAGCTGGCCGACTTTCTTGACCGCCAGGGCGTGCAGGGTCTGCTGGACACGGTCGCAAAGCATGCGCCCAAGGCAGTGGAAGACCTGGTGCCCAATGTGCTGCCCCTTGGCGTGGTGCAGAAAGTACTGCAACTGCTGGTGCGCGAAAGCGTCAGCATACGCGACATGCTCACCATTGTGGAAACTCTGGGCGACTTTGGCACAAGCGTCAAAAACCCCGACACGCTGGCAGAATATGTGCGCGAAAAACTCTCCCGCGCCATTGTGCGGCCGTATCTGGACAGCCAGGGAACGCTTTCAGTGCTGACCCTTGCGCCCAATGCCGAGCGTATGGTGCAGGAAGGCATTCGCCATGCCGACAACGGCGTAACCTTCCTCTCCATGAATCCGGCGGTGGCCCAGCGGCTGGTGAACAACATCAGCACGGCTGCCGACAATGCGGTGAATACCGATGCCCAGCCCGTGCTGCTGGTGACGCCGCTCATCCGCCCGCATCTGGCCCAGATTGTCACGCGCTTTCTGCCCACGGTGCCGGTCATCTCGCAGGCGGAGATTCCGCCCGACATCCGGCTGCAATCTGTGGGCGTGGTAAGCGCCGAATAATCCGGCCAGCCCCAACGTTGCGCGGCGCTCCGACCCCTTGTGTCAGAGCGCCGCTTTATTTTTTATATTCCTCTCCAGCTATCAGGATTCGTTGCCTTTTACTTTTCCACCAGCTAGTATTGTCTATGCCAAAAGCTGCATTCCCGTGATTGTAACCGCATGGGCCAATACTGGCCAACAAGTTGGCCCCGAATTTGCAACTACTGGTCTGTCGTCAAACAAACGGCACAGATGCGCCGCTGGGCGATATAGAACCGTTAGGCAAAGGAATGGGCCATGCAGGTAAAGACGTTCACAGGGGCCACATCACAGGAAATTCTGGCCAGAATCAAGGCCGAGATGGGGCCTGACGCCGTTATCCTGGGCAACCGCACCTATCGTAAGAACGGTGCCGTCTGCCATGAAATAACTGCCGGGATCGAGCGCCCCAAGGCCGAAGCAGCGCAAGCCGCAGGCGCGCCTGCTGGCTGGGGCGAATGGCACAAGGAATGGATGCATCTCAAGGATCAGATTTTTGCCTTGATGAAGCCAGCCATTCAGCTTGAACGCCTTACGCCCCGCCAGCGTGTTGCTCTGGAATATTTGCAGCGCGAAGGTGTTTCTGACTCTGTGGCGGTTGACCTTTATCAGCGCTTGCTGGCGGAACCCGGAGCCTCTGTGCTTGAATGCCTCTGCGGCATGGTGCCGGTTAAGGCCTGGGGCGCGGAACAGTGGCGGCAGCGCATCCACCTGATGGCCGGGCCTTTCGGTTTTGGCAAAACCACAACGGCCCTGCGCTTTGCACTGCACCTGCGCAAACACGAACCAGAAGCGCGCATTGCCTTTATCAACGCCGACTGCCTGCGCGGCAACGGCAGGCTGATTTTGCGCCACTGGGCGGAACTTTCCAATTTTACGTATATGGAAGCGCCCGACAAGGCCGCCATGGAGCTTGCCCTGGCCGCCACACGAGAGGCCCGCGCCGTATTCATTGATGTTCCCGGCCTTGACCGCAACGGCAATCTTGCCCACTGGCGGGCCGACATGGGCCTGGATACTGTGGAAGCAGCTACGCACCTTACGCTTTCGCCATTTTTTGACGCGCTGCAAACACAGGCGTTTTTACAAAGATATAAATTTGAAGGGCCTGGCTCCCTTGTATGGACCAAGCTGGACGAAGCCGTAAGCTTCGGCAATATTGTGAATGTGGCCTGCGCTGCCGGATTGCCGGTTTCAGCACTGTCGTTCGGCGCGGAACTCAAGGAAAGCCTTGCCCCGGCCACCGAGCCGCTGGTCTGGCGTCTTATTTTCAAAAGGCAACTTCCCGGCCAGGCCGCCTAGCGCGGCATGAGCCATAACATGTGGAGCAGACAGATGAGCGGCACTTTCCCTCTGGTTTTTTCCGTCACCTCTGGCAAGGGCGGCGTAGGCAAGACCAATATCTCGGTCAATCTTGCCATTTGCCTTGCGCAGCTGGGCAAGCAGGTGGTGCTTATTGACGCCGACCTCGGCCTGGCTAACGTAGACGTGGTGCTTGGTCTGACCCCGCAGAAGAATATTTTTCATCTGTTTCACGAAGGGGCCACCATTTCGGACATACTCTTTCCCACGCCTTACGGCTTTTCCATCTTGCCTGCTTCCTCCGGCATGAGCGAAATGCTCACCCTTTCCACGGGTCAGAAGCTTGAACTGCTTGAAGCCGTTGATGAAATGGAAGACGGACTTGACTACCTCATCGTGGATACAGGTGCAGGCATCAGCGACAACGTGCTCTATTTCAACATGGCCGCGCAGGAGCGCCTGGTGGTGCTCACACCGGAACCGACCTCGCTCACTGACGCCTATGCTCTCATCAAGGTGCTGAAAAACAATCACGGCGTTGAACGCTTCAAGGTGTGCGTCAACATGGCCCCGGACCTCAAGACGGCCAAGGACATGTTTGTGCGTCTGCATCAGGCCTGCGACCATTTTCTCAGCGGCGTCTCCCTGGAACTTGTGGGCGTCATCCCGCGCGATACAGGCGTACGCAAGGCCGTGGTGCAGCAGTTGCCCTATTGCATAAGCGAACCGCAAAGCCCGGCGGCAAAGGCCACCATGTCGCTGGCCAAGAACATCAGCGCATGGGAAGCCCCCGAAAACCTCGACGGCAACATCAAGTTTTTCTGGAAAAAACTGCTGTTCCGCTAGAATTGCGGATGGGATTCCGGGCCTGAAAAGCCTTTTGCGACAGAAACAACGCTTCATAACCTCAACGAGTCAATAACGCAGCGCAACCAGCCTTGGCGGGCAGGTGGAGCGAGGCACAACAGGCATCCAGATGCCACGGGGTAGAAGAGGCAAATCCGAAGGAAACCAACATGAAGACCGGCACAGCGCAAGCGCAAGCTCCCTGCCCCTGGGAAGCGCTCGAAACCGGGGCAACCCCTTGGGAGAGCTTTTCACCGGCAGAGCAGGAATCCGTGGTGCGTCACTATGCGCCCAAGATCCGCTTTCTCGCTTTGCGGCTCAAAGCCAAACTGCCGCGCAGCATAGAACTTGGGGAGCTGATCAGCTCCGGCACCCTGGGCCTCATGGAAGCCTTGGGCAAGTTCAGGCCGCAGCTCGGCATCCGCTTTGAAACGTATGCCGAAAGCCGCATCAAGGGAGCCATGCTCGATGAATTGCGCCGCCTTGACTGGTTTCCCCGGTCGTTGCGTCAGCGTGTGCGGGTGCTTGATGAAGCCATGCGCAAGGTTGAACACGAGCAAGGCCGTCAGGCCACCGAGGACGAGCTGCAAAAGATCACCGGCCTCGACATGCGTGATGTGCGGCAGGGGCTTGAAGCCCTGCAAAACCAGCTCTGGATTTCACTTGACGCCATTCAGGACACGATTTCGGGCGAAGGCCCCGAAGGCGGAGAACCCTTCCGCAGCACTGCCCTGCAAGAGCTTGTGGAGCGCGTGGCACCGCTGATCGACCGCTTGACGCCAAGAGAAAAGTTGGTACTCTCGCTGTATTATACTGATGAGTTGAATATGCGTGAAACTGCCGAAGTCATGGGCATCACTGAAGGCAGGGTTTCACAATTACATTCACAGGCCCTGAGCCGCCTTCGCAAGGAATTTCATAATCTCTACGGCGAAGGCACAGAAATATAAGCTTACGACAGACAGTGGCGCACGGCTGCAACGTCTGTTGCAAACCGATATTGACGGCGCTTCAAGGAGTTCTTCTCATGCCTTACAATCCGAATATGCGTGTTCTTGTGGTTGACGATTTTTCCACCATGCGCCGTATTGTGCGCAACATTCTGCGCCAGCTTGGTTTTCAGAACGTGGTGGAAGCCGATGACGGCACCTCGGCATGGGAAGTTCTGAACCGCGAGAAGATCGACTTTATCGTTTCGGACTGGAACATGCCCCAGATGACAGGCATTGATCTGCTCCGCAAGGTCCGCTCAAGCGAGCAGTTTGCCAACATCCCCTTTCTGATGGTCACTGCTGAAGCCCAGCAGGAAAACATCATTGAAGCCGTGCAGGCCAAGGTTTCCAACTACATCGTCAAACCCTTCACTGCGGACACGATGAAGCAGAAAATCGACAAGATTTTCCCCTAGAGCATTCCATGTTGAAAAACTTGCCAGAGGCGATGTGCATTCGCCCGGCAAGCATGCGTGGCGCGGATATACATAAATAACCACGCAGGGCAGCCAGCCTTTTCGCAGGCAACCTGCCTTTGGCCACAGCGCCAAATTTCCCTGGCTTTGACGGCCCGCTCCTGGCCGGGGTCAGCGCTGCATGCGCTCACCTGGTTCGGGGCGGGTTTTTTGTTCTTAGTGGTTGCGGTAGTGTAGTGCTGGTCACGGCATGGAACAGATGAACAGGCCGTGATTGTCAGGAGAGGCGCGTGGCTGAAAAGCAGGATTTGAAAGACGCCCCCGTCAAGGATGAACTTCAGGTTGCGGTCAGCCAGGACACAAGCCTGCGCAAGGTCGAACTTGATCTTGACGATGCCCCGTTCCTTGTGGAACAGGCGCCTCCTCCCCCGGCCAAAACCGAGGAAGCCCCACTTCAGGTAGCCGAAGAAGGGGCCGAACCACCCAAGAAGAAAAAAAAGCTGCTGCTCATTGCTGCCGCTGCTGGCCTGCTCGTGTTGCTGGTGGCAGGCGCTGCAATCTGGTGGTTTGTACTGCGCACCCCCCCGCCGCCGCCTCCGGAGCCAATCAAGCCAGACGTGATCGTGGTGCCTTCTGCGAAAACACCGACTGCCCAGCCTGACAGCGTCAAGGAACTGGCACCCTTCGTTATTCCCCGGCAAACACCTACTGGGGCGCGCTTTTTGATCTGCAAATTTTCAACAGTCAGCCAAAGCCCCAGGGTGGGCATGGAGATTGACCACAAGCTCATCCCTCTGCGTGATGCCCTGTATTATTACCTGAGCAGCAAGTCGGACGAGTTTTTGCTGAATCCGGCCAATACGGCTACCATAAAAAAAGACCTCAGCGGGGTGCTGAACGATTACCTGACGCAGGGGCGCATTGATGACATTTTGTTTGAGAGTTATCTGAACGAATAGCCACAGCAGCATCTGCAGGCCAGTGGAGCCAGCAGACGACAGCGCCCGTGGCCCTACGCAAGGCACACCCGCTGCTGCTGCACAAGCGACCTGCTGAAGGTCGTCAGGCCCCCGGAACCGGCAACAGGAGGCCTCCATGAGCGTTGACGCCACCATGGCCGTGCTGTATGCCCAGACCAGCCTGGCCACATCCGTAAGCAATGCCGCCGCTGTCGCCCCGCAGGCATCGGCTGCCATGTCGCGCGTTCTTGCCGCCGCCATGGCAAAGCAGGAGCAGCAGCAGGTAACGCGCACAGAACCCGGAACCCAGACGGCGCTGAACCCGGATGCCGATCACCAGGGCGCACCCCATTTTGGCAGCCGCAGAAGGCGGCGGCCCCCCCCTGAACCGGAAACCCCAGCGGGTGAAACTTCATCCCCGCTTGTGGGCAACCTTTTGAACATAAAAGTATGAACGACACACTGCTTTACGCACTTATCATGCTCTTTTCCCTCTTCGAGCTTGCCATCCTTGGCGGTGTGCTTGTTTTCTACATGCGTTTGCGCCGGTCAGAGGGCCTGCTCAACGCCTTGCAGGGCAATCAGGACAGCCTGCTGGCGCGCATAGAAATGAACGCACGGCTGGAAAAAGAAATAGTGGCTACGTTTGCCCAACGGCAGGCGGAGTTGCGGAATCTGGATGAAAAGCTGGAAGCGCGCACGCATGAACTGCGCCGCCTGCTGGAACAGGCCGAGGGCATCAGCCGTTCGCCCCAGTTTTTGCGGGAACTGATTTTAAATGGACACCGCAAAGGCCTGAGCAGTCGGCAGATCGCCAAAAACGCTGGCCTCAGCGTGGATGAAGTGGATCTTATCCTTGCGCAGAACGTTCAGTAAGGCCCCATACGGCCCTTCACCCGCTGTGGGGCAGCCATTCCTTACGCAACCCCGCACGCACAGACAAACAATTACCCACTCCTGCGGCAGGGCTAGAAGTCAAGCTTGAACTGCATGCCCAACCCCAAGGCGGATTCGGGCTGTTTGTTGGCATTGGCGCGCTCGCGCTGCTCATCCTTGAGGATCAGCTCCGGCCCGACCCTGATGCTCAGGTCATCGCCCGCGTCCACATCCGCATAGGCCCGCACAACATGGCGGCTTTGCATGGGGACATTTTCGTCCGCCTCTAGTTCATGCTCTCCCTTCTTACGCCACGCGGAGTCTTCCTGCCCCACGCTCACTGCCATGCCGCTTTTGTGTTCTTCTTTTGCTGGCGGCCCCTTGAGGGCGGAATTGATGCTGGCCGTTGTATTTACTGATTTTTCCTTGGGCGCGTCATCCCCCACGGCCCGCTTTTGCAGATCGTTGGTGCTTGTGCCTTCCCGCCATGCATCCCGGCTCTGCGCCCCGCCGCCAAACGCCCACGCTGGGGCGTGAATACCCTTGGAGTTCTTTTCCTTCTGCTTGCCCTCGCGCCGGTTTGCCTTGGCGGAGGCCCCTTTTTTCTCGCCAGAACGCTGGGCGCTGGATTTGGGGGGGGCACTTTGAGGTGTGCTTTTGTCAGTCTGATCTGTCGAGGCCGGATTTTCCTTGGCGCATGCCAAATCCGGCGCAGAGCAGCACAAACCCAGCGCAACGCAAAGAGAAAGAAAAATCAGGGGCAACTTTTTATCCATGTTTTTCCCTTTACGACAGGCCCGCCCCTTCTGTAAAGCCCCCGCGAGCGGGCCGGGCTGGCTTCAGTTCCCAGATACGGACGAATATGCACATAAACGCACAGTGGGGGAAGCGCCGTCAGACGCCTCCCCCCCCTGTTTATCAGTCAGCGGCAGCATGCCGCTTCAGTTCGTATATTATTCGGATTTAGCCGCAGGCGCGCTTGCCCGTCCGCCAGCCTGCTCCTGCAACAGCTTTTCTGTGTTCACCACAGGGAAGCTGGGGCTTGTGCCGGGGTCCTGCCAACCGCCGCCAAGGGCCATGCACACGCTGACGACGCTATCAAGTCTGTCGCGCAGCGCTGTCGCCAACCGCAGTTCGGCAGCAAAAAGCTGACGCTCGGCGTCCAGCACCGTCAGGTAGTCCGTATAGCCGTTGTCGTATTGCAGGCCAGCAATCTGGGCGGCACGCCGCAGGCTTTCAACCTGCACCTGCATGCTGCTCACGATGTGGTCGGCCTCACGCTGCGATGTCAGCGCCGTGCGGATGTCTTCAAAGGCCGTCTGCACTGTTTTACGATACACGGCGATGGCTGCCTTTTTCTGGGCTTCGGCATCCTTGAGGTTATACCAGTTGCGGCCAAAATCCAGCAAGGGCACCGTACCGCTTGCGCCATAGCTCCATGTACCAGCGGGGCCGGTAAAGAGGTTGCCCATGGAAGCGCTCAGGGAGCCCAGCATGCCCGTGAGGGAGATGGAGGGGAAGAACTGTGCGCGGGCAACGCCGATATTGGCGTTGTAGGCCATGATGCTGAATTCTGCGGCGCGCACGTCAGGCCGACGCTCCAGAAGATCAGAAGGCAGGCCAGCGGGCAGCACAGGCGGCGCGGGCAACATGTGGATGCCCTGTCCGCGCTTCATGGCCCGATCCATTATGTCGCGGGGCGAGCGGCCAAGCAGCACGGCCAGACCGGCCTCTGCCTTGTCCACATCCACGGTGCTGGTGTGCACCTGGGCGCGGGCGGTTTCCACCTCTGCACGGGCGCGCTGCCAGTCGAGTTCGGTAATATCGCCCTGTTTGTAGCGGGCGGTATAAATCCGGAAGGATTCTTCACGCGATTTCAGGGTGCGTCGGGCCGTATCAAGCTGCATGTCCTGCGCCAGCAGGGCAAAGTAGCCCTGGGCCGTCTGCCCGGCCACCGAGAGGCGGAGGGCTTCGTGCCCAATAACCGTGGTCATCAGGATATCGCTGAGCATGGTGTACTGGTTGCGGATCTTGCCCCAGAAATCCAGTTCCCAGGAGGCGCTCAGAGCGCCCTGATAGGCTGTGGTAGAACGCGACAACTTGCTCTGGTCAAAAGGCACCGTGTTGGCGGCTTTTTCTGATGCGCCCTGAGCGGCGGCGGAACCGGTGCCGTTGATGACGGGCATCAACGCGGCCGTGCCTACGCCCACCTGCGCGGCGGCAGATTCAATCTTGGCCATGGATTCGGCCAGATCCTGATTGTTTTTCAGCGCTTCTTCAACCAGTTCTGACAGCACAGGGTCGTTAAACCTGTTCCACCAGTCGGTATGCAGAGGCGCTGAGCCCATATCCACTGCCCTCCACTGCTTGGGCATTTCCTGCTCCGGCCTGTCATAGCGCGGAGCAAGAGAGCATGCCGAAAGCAGCATGGCCAGCATCAGCACCAATGCAGGTGTCTTGAGCATTATGCCCGGGGCCTTGCCGGAAGCGCTCATATGTCGTCCTCCTGGTCTTCCGCAAGGTGGTCCCTGCCCGCATTCGGATCAGTTTTGCCCTGCAGTTTCAGTGAGAGTTGCATGATGGCCTTGAAGAAGAACGGCACAAACAGCGTGGCTATGCACGTTGCCGCCAGCATGCCGCCGATGACCGCCGTGCCGATGGCGTGGCGGCTGTTTGCGCCCGCGCCCGTGCTGATGGCCAACGGCACGCAGCCGAGGATAAAGGCAAGCGAGGTCATCACGATGGGCCGAAAACGCAGCTTGGATGCGTGGATGGCCGCCGCATCAAGGCTGCGCCCGGCGCGCCAGGCCTCAACAGCGAATTCCACGATAAGGATGGCGTTTTTAGCCGCCAGACCTACCAGGGTCACCAGCGCCACCTGGAAGTAGATGTCGTTGGAAAGCCCGCGACCCCAGGTCGCCAACAGGGCTCCGAACACGCCAAAAGGCACGGCCGTGAGCACTGAAAGCGGCAAGGACCAGGATTCATATTGTGCTGCAAGAATCAGGAAGACCATGACCAGCGCCAGCACAAAGATGACAGTGGTGTCGGCGCTTGCCATTTTTTCCTGAAGGGCGGTACCAACCCAGCCCAGCTGATAATCGGAGGACAAAACCACAGAAGCGGCTTTTTCCATTTCGTTGAGGGCCTGACCCGAAGAATACCCAGGCGTGGGCGCACCCATGATGTGGGCTGCGGGGAACACGTTGTAGCGTTCCACAACCTGGGGTGCGGTGCGGCGCTCAAGGGACATCACTGCAGTCAGGGGCACCATCTCGCCATTTTTATTGGGCACGTATATGTCGTTAAGGCTTTCAGGCAGCACACGGGTATCCGCCTCAGCCTGCAGACGTACCTGGAAGGTGCGGCCCATGAGGTTGAAGTCGTTGACGTATGAACTGCCGAATGTGGCGCTCATGGCCGAATACACATCGGCGATGCTGATGCCCATATCCTTGCAGCGTTCGCGGTCAAGGTTGGCGTAGAGCTGGGGCGAACCAGTAGTGAAGAGGTTGCGCACCATGCCCACAGCCGGGTACTTGGGCGTGCCGTCGGCATTTTTGGAGGTCACTTCAAGCACCAGCTTGTTGGCAGCTTCTTCCATGTCCTTGAGGCTGCCGCTGCCGCGCATCTGCACATAGCCTTCAAAACCACCGGTATTACTCATGCCGCTGATGGGCGGCGGCGTAAAGCCCAAGATAAAGGCCTCGGGCTGCATCACGGTTACAGCGCCCACGGTGTTCACGATGACGCTGGCTGCATCCTTGGGATCCTTGCGTTCCCCCCAGGGCTTGAGCAGGGCAAAGAAAGTGCCGTAGTTACTCTTGGCAGCCATGGAGGTGATGTCCAGACCGGAGAGCGTGCCCACGCTCAAGACCGCAGGGTTCTTGAGCATGAAGTCGGTAAGCACCTTGTTGACCGCGCGGGTGCGGGGCTGGGCCGCGCCATCGTCCAGAATGGCCAGACCAAGCAGGTAGCCCTGGTCTTCATCCGGCACAAGGCCGCCGGGCACTACGCGGAACAGCCCCACGATGCACAGAACCATGACTACGCAGAGCGCCAGCGCACGCCAGGCGGAGGCTTTGACAAAACGCACGGCGTTTACATAGCGGCGGGTAATGCGACCAAACACATAGTTGAACCACACAAAGCCCTTGGCAGGCGTGTGGTCATGGGCATGCGGCTTGAGCAGCAGGGCGCAGAGCGCCGGAGTGAGCGTCAGCGCCACAATGCCCGAAAGCACCACCGATACCGAGATCGTAATGGCAAACTGCTTGTACATCTGCCCCGCAAGGCCGCCCATGAACGAAACAGGGATAAACACGGCGCACAGCACAAGCACAATGGCGATAACCGGGGCCGTAACTTCGTTCATGGCCTTTGCTGTCGCCTCCCTGGGCGGCAGATGCTCCGAACTCATGATACGTTCAACGTTTTCAAGCACAACGATGGCGTCGTCCACCACGATACCGATGGCAAGCACCAGAGCGAACAGCGTAAGCGTGTTGATGGTGTAGCCAAAGGCGTACAGACCCGCGAACGTGCCGATAATGGATACCGGCACGGCAATGCAGGGAATGAGCGTGGCGCGCCAGTTTTGCAGAAAGACGTAAACAACGATGAACACCAGGATCATGGCTTCGACCAGGGTGCTCACCACTTCCTTGATGGATTCGATAACGAAGTCGTTGTTGTCCACCAGCAGGGTATACGCCAAGCCATCGGGCATGCGCGAGGCAATGTCCTCCAGCTTGGCCTTTACCATATCGCCCGTGGCGATGGCGTTGGCGCCCGGCAACAGATACACGGCGCCCATGCGGGCACCCATGCCGTTATAGCTGGAAAGAACGCTGTAATCCTTGCCGCCCAGTTCTATGCGCGCCACATCCTTAAGCCGCAGCATGGCGCTGTCATCACCGGAGCGGACGATGATTTCGCCAAATTCTTCGGGAGTGACAAGGCGGCCCTGGGTGTCGATCTGCCAGGTAAGCTGGGTGGAGTCAGCCGTGGGCATGTCGCCCAATCGACCAGGCGCGTACTGGGAGTTCTGCTCCTGGATGGCCGAGGTTACCTGCTGTGTGGTAATGCCGTACTTGGCGAGCTTGTCCGGCTGCAGCCAGATGCGCATGGAGTAGTCCATGCTGCCAAAAAGCGAGCAGTCGCCCACGCCGTTGAGGCGTTTGAGTTCGTCAACAACGTTGACCTGGGCCCAGTTGTGGATGAACACGTCGCTATAGCGCCCGTCGGGCGAATAGAAACAGAACACCTGCAACATGGCGGGCGAACGCTTGACGACCGTGACGCCCTGCCTGCGCACATCTTCCGGCAAGGTGGCCTGGGCCAGGTTAACCTTGTTGTTCACGTTGACCAGGGCCATGTTGGCATCACTGCCCAGCTTGAAGTACACGTTGATGTTGCCCGAGCCGGAACCCGAAGCGGCAATGGAAGTCATGTAGAGCATGTTTTCCACACCGTTGATATTCACTTCGAGGGGAGCCAGAACCGTGGAGGCAATGGTTTCCGCAGAAGCGCCGGGGTACGACACGCTCACGTTGACCGTGGGCGGCACAAGGTCGGGGTATTGTGCGATGGGCAGGGCCTTCATGGCCAGCGCGCCCACCAGGGTTATGACAATGGAGATAACGGCCGACAGAACCGGCCTGCGCAAAAAGAAATTCGGCTTTGTAGAAACAGCCATATGCTACCTACTTCTTCGGCGCGGCATCCTGGGGCTGCTGCCCACCGGCTTGCTGCACGCGCACTTGAGTCCCGGGGCGGGCTTTGATGATACCTTCACTGATGATGCGTTCCCCGCCCTTGAGGCCGGAACCCACCAGATACTGATCTCCCACAGCCACAGTCACAGTGATGGGAATGGGGTAGACCTTGTCGTCCTTGTCCAGCCCCATGACCACGGTACCCTTCTGGGTCACGACAACGCACTTTTGCGGAATAAGAATGGCGTTCTTGAGAATATCGCCTTCCACAAACAGGCGCACATACTGCCCGGGCATGATCTGCCCGTCGGCATTGGGAAACACCGCACGGGCCTTGATAACGCCCGTGGTGGGCTGCACCTGGCTGTCGATAAAGGTCACGTCGCCTTCCGTGCCGTACATGGTGCCGTCCAGCAGGCGCAACCTGGCCTTGTAGCGGTTGTCCTTGGGGAACACCAGAACGCCCGAGGCTGCAAGCTGCTGGCGCAGCATGCGGTCAGGCGCGGCGATGGAAAAGTCAATGTACATGGGATCTGTCTGGTTCACGTAGGTAAGCAGCGAATTGTTGCTCACCAGGTTGCCGGGGGTGTAGTTTTCCTTGCTGCTGTAGCCGGAAACAGGCGCCACCACCTGACAGTAATCCAGATTGATCTTGGCCTGACGCAGGGAGGCCTTGGCGCTGTCGTACGCTGCCAGGGCAGAATCGCGGTCTTTCTGCGAAACGGCGTTCTTTTCGTACAGAGGGCGAATACGCTTCCATTCACGTTCCGCGTTCACGTACTGGGCCTGCGCCTGCTGCACCTGGGCTTCGTACTGATCGCGTTCAAGCTGGAACATCTGCTGCCCGGCCTTAACGAAATCGCCTTCGTTATACAGGCGCTTTTCAATAATGCCCTGAACACGGGCGCGCACTTCAACAGCGCGTGAACCCGAGGCCTGCGCCTGGAACTGGCTGGGCCAGGAGGCATCGGCAACGGTTACTTCAACAGCCGACACCGGCAAGCGCATGTCGGGTTGTCCTTTTTTGTCGCTCTGGCAGGCGACAAGGGCAAGGCAAAGCCCCAATACAACTGAAATTTTCGCAATAGGTCTGATACTCATGAATAACTCCATATGGCGTGGCGCACGGCGCTCAAAACACGCACGGCGTAACGGCGGCGGCTTTATTTTCCACCGAGACGGGTCATCGCTAAACGTCGTTCCTGGGGGGGGGATCAGCATGAAAGATTTGGCGCGAACAAGCGCCTAATGACGCGTTGGGGGCGTCATACAGCCCCAGCCTGATAAACTCACCGACAATTGCAGTAAACCACCCCTTTAAAAAGCACAGTTCACGCCAAAAAGCAATGTATCGGGCTGTTGGGCAGCCAAATGTTGAATGCGATTATTCTTTGTAATTTCAGGTGGTTACGGTATCGTGGTATTTTTTTATAACATACTGAAATTATTAACTATTTTTTTAGAAAAATTCTCCATCAGAATCAGGGGGTTCACTCTTTTCAAAGTACTCTCTGATGTGTCTGGCATTGGCGCTTGCACTGTCCAGAAAGACCACCCACCACACGGTATCCTTGAGCAGCTCCATGCGCTTGAACTTGTGGCGCTCGTCAGTCATGCGCAGCACTGTTATCTCCAGTTGCTTCTCTGCACCGCTTTCGCCCGCAAAAACAATCCGCAGGCCAGCACGCAGCATGACGCGCAGGTCTGCCGAAGAATATTGAGAAAGTATTCTGCCTGCCACATCGGTGGCCTTGAGGAAACTGGTGGCCTGCGCGGATGAAATGCCCACATTGCGCACATCGCCGTTAATCAGCAGTTCCACACGCTTGATGTTGGCCAGATTGATACGGCTGCGGTTGATGACCTTGCCGTCGCGCAGCACACGGTAATAACACGCCCCGATTTCCTCAGAAACGCCCATAACAACAGTGGCGCTCACATCAGGATAAAAAACGCCGATGCTGGCCGTCATGCCGGAGGCCCTGGCAATATCGCCCTTCTCCTCTGTGATGCAGCGCAGATGGCGCGCAGTACGCATCCTGGCATTTATATAAATGCCTACAAGCAGGAGAAACAGCAGGGCGACAATTGTAAGGGTCATGCAAAGCGCCTTGGAGGGTAAGGGATGAAGTATCTGCGCACCCGGCAATCCGGCAGCAGGCAACTGCGCGGCGGAGCGGCGCACACTCGCCTTTCAGGGCCAGTTAGCACCTGGAATGCGCCTACAGCAGGCAAAAGCCTGCCCGCATTTCGCGGCCAGAATTTTCAAAAAAAGTCTGGCCGGGCAGTTAGATTATTTCATTCGCCAACGGCTCTAGTCGTCAAATCGCAGGCGCACCAGGGTCCCGGCACGGGCGGCCAGCAATTCGGCCACAATGGAAACTGCAATCTGCTGCGGTGTCTCCGCCTCTATGGAAAGGCCAATGGGGCAGCATACGGCAGCCAGTTCCGCATCTGGCACCCCCTGCTTGCGCAAAACGGCATACACCTGTTCGCGCTTGGTTCTGCTGCCGATCATGCCCACATACTGGGCATGACTTGTCAGAGCCTGAGCCAGGGCCTCGCGGTCAAAACTGTGCCCGCGCGTGATAATGGCCACAAAATGCCTGCGCCCGATATCGCAGGTCTGCACAAGGTTCTCGTAGCCAGGCAAAACCCGGCAATGGCGGGCCATGGGGAAGCGCCCCGCATTGGAAAACTCTTCGCGGTCGTCCACCACGTCCACCACAAAGCCGCAGGAATGGGCCAGTCGCGCAACTTCCAGCGACACATGCCCGCCGCCGCACAGCAAGAGCACGGGCGGCGCATCCAGAGGTTCCACGTAAAGGATGCGCCCGTCAACATCTACCAGCCCGGGGCGGCCCTTGCGCGTCTCCAGCAGGGGGGTTATCGCGTCCAGCCCCACGGTCACGCCTTCGGTCAAAACGGCATGTTCCGGCAAGGCGTCCACAAACAGCCGCCTCTGCGGGGTTTCCCCCTCGCCATGCAGCGAAACGCCGTCCTGGCGCAGTTCAACCAGCCATGCACCCCGACCGCCCAGCCGCAGTACTTCTGCCGCGAGGGCGAACATTTCAGCCTGACGGGGTGGAAGCACCTCGCACAGCACTTCCATGCCGCCGCCGCAGATCATGTCGCTGTTGGGCGTAAAGCCGCTCATGTCGCACGAAACACGCGCAGAAAGGCCGCTTGCAAGGCTGTTGCGGGCCGCTTCCATGGCGCGCGCTTCAAGCAGGCCGCCGCCCACTGTACCTTCAAATCCGTTGCGAGTCTGAAGGGCGCGGGTTCCGGCTTCGCGCGGGGCAGAGCCTGTGCGGCTCACCACGGTCACAAGCACCAGAGGTTCGCCCCCAGTCAGCAGGGCCGCAGCGCGGGCTTCAAGCGTGTCTTCCCACGGGGTTGTCACCAGAGATTCCGGCGTGCCCTTGGGGCCTTCGCCGGCTGAAGGCAACAGAGAGGCATCGTTTTTCTTACCCATCTCCATCCTCCTTCACATAGCCGCAGCCCTTGACCGGGCAGATGACCTTTGCGCCATCGCGGCTTTTCTTTTCGATCAGATAGGGCGAATTGCACCGTGGGCAGGGGCCGGGCACGGGCTTGTCCCACAGGGCAAAATCACACTGCGGGTACTGGTCGCATGAATAAAATATCTTGCCGCGCTTGGTGCTTTTTTCCACCAGAGACCCTTTGCCGCAACGTGGGCAAGGCACCCCGGTGGAAAGCGGAGCCGCGTACTTGCAATCAGGATAGCCCGTGCAGGCAATGAAGCTGCTGCCAGTGCGGGACTTCTTGATCACCAGGTCTTTGCCGCACTGCGGGCAGTCTCCTACCTTTTCATACTGGGGCTTTTCCTGGGCCACGGCTTCCACGGTGCCGTCTTCCGTACGCTCAAAATTGCTGGTGTAGCGGCATTCCGGATAGCCGGAACAGGCCAGAAAAGCCCCGGCCTTGCCAAACTTGATGAGCAGATCCTTGCCGCACTCCGGGCAGGGCAGGTTTGCGGGCATGCCCCCCTTGAGGCTCTTCATATTCTTGGACGCAGCAGCCAGCGTGGGATTGAAATCTTCCGAAAAACGCCGCAGCAGTTCGACCCACTGTTCTTGACCTTCGGCCACCTTGTCCAGGTTTTCTTCCATCTGGGCGGTGAAACCCACGTCCATGAGCTTGCCGAAATGCTCCACAAGCTGGGTGCATACCACGCGCCCAAGGTCGGTGGGCACAAAATGGCGCTCTTTCAGGCTCACGTATTCCCTGTCCTGAAGGGTGGAAATAATGGCCGCATAAGTGGAAGGACGCCCGATGCCCAGTTCTTCCAGCTCGCGCACAAGGCTTGCTTCGCTGAAGCGGGCCGGGGGCTGGGTGAACTTCTGCTCCTTGTCGAGCTTTTCGAGCGTGAGCGTCTGCCCTGCGGTCAGAGGCGGCAGTTCAGCGTCCGCCTCATCCTTGCCGCGCGGCATGGCCGCCAGAAAACCGGGGAACAACAGGCGCTCGCCCTTGGCCTTCCACTGCGTATGCGCGCAGGCAATACTGGCCGTGGTGTCGTGAAAGCGCGCCCCGGCCATCTGCGAGGCCACAAAGCGCGACCAGATGAGCCGATAAAGATTGTACTGCTCCGGCGGCAGGTGAGTTTTCACCTCATCGGGCGTGATGGTCACGTCAACAGGGCGGATGGCTTCATGCGCGTCCTGCGCGCCGCCCTTGGCCTTGTAGACCCTGGCCCGCTTGGGCAGATATTCCTTGCCAAAGCTGCCTTCAATAAAGGCCTTGGCTGCATCGCGGGCTTCATCGGCAATGCGTGTGGAGTCGGTACGCATGTAAGTGATGAGGGCCGTAAGCCCCCTGTCGCCCAGTTCAACGCCTTCGTACAGACGCTGGGCAATATTCATGGTGCGCTTGGCAGTGTACGAAAGGCGCTGGTTGGCAGCCTGCTGCAAGGTTGAGGTAATGAAGGGCGGCTGCGGGGCGCGTTCGCGCTCTTTTTCTTCCACGCTTTCTACCACAAAGGGCTTGCCCGCCATGGCGTCTTCAATATCCTTGGCCTGGGCCGCATTGCTGACCACGGCCTTTTTTCCGCCTACCTTGGCAAGCTCGGCCTTGAACGGCGGCGGCACGTCGGCTGCCAGCAAGGCTTTGAACAGCCAGTATTCTTCGGGCTTGAAGACCTCGCGGGCCTCCTCGCGCTCAACAATGAGGCGCAGGGCCACCGACTGCACGCGCCCGGCAGAAATGCCGCGCTTGATGGACTTCCACAGCAGGGGCGAAATTTTGTAGCCCACCAGACGATCCAGCACACGGCGGGCCTGCTGCGCGTCAAAAAGATGTCCGTTGAGCTCGCGCGGGTGCGCCAAGGCTTCTTTCACCGCCTTGGCCGTGATTTCGTTAAACTGGATGCGTTTGATATCCTTGGCTTTGTCGCGGATAAGTTCCGCCACATGCCAGGCAATGGCCTCTCCCTCGCGGTCGGGGTCGGGCGCGAGATATACGGTATCGGCCTTGGAAGCGGCCGCGCGGAGTTCGCTGACCACATTTTTTTTATTGTCTATAACCTCGTAGTGCGGCGCAAAATCGTTGGCTTCGTCCACACCAAGCGAGCTGGACGGCAGGTCGCGCACATGGCCAACACTGGCCTGCACCATGTACTGCGGCCCCAGAAACTTCTTGATGGTCTTCACCTTGGCGGGTGATTCCACAATGATAAGCTGTTTGCCCATGCTGCCCCTCGGTTATCTCGTGCTTGCCGGCAAAAAACGTGCGGCCCTGTTAACGTTCACGCCATCGCGTGGCTGCCGCGCGCACCCTGCACCGTCACTTATATGGTTGCCAGCGCGGCGTTTTCACGCAATTTTTCTTGCGTGCAATCGCAACGCAACACGCCCGCGCAACGATTATTTTCCGTTGCCAAAATCCATTGCAGCGCCATAACGCCCCGTTGGCGGCAATGCGCGACACAACCAATAGCGTCAAGTACGAAGCATTTGTCAAGTCCCGACCTGTCTCAGCTCCATACGCCAGCACCGCTTATCCTGGGGGCAACCGTGCCAAACTGGACAGCAAGGCCAATCTGCGCTATTTATGATAGTGTCGTTCAAAATTGCAAGGAAGCATATGACAATCTGTTTTCTGCCACGTAACTTTTTTGCGGCTCTGTGCCTGCTGACCATGTTTGCTTTTGGCGCGGGTTGCGCCACGCATCAGGAGCAGCCGGGCACCCCGCCTGCCGCAGATTCCGGAGCGCAGCCAGGCAGCGATACAGATGTTTCTGATGCACCGCTGCAAAGTGTGCAGGTGCGCAAAGGGCAGACCGTGCACGTGGCAGTGAGCGGCGGCGATGCCTCGTTTAACGCCGACTTTGAATCCATGCTCACGAGTTATTTGCAGAGCGAAAAAGATCTGACCCCCGCCGATTCGGCGCAAAAGGCAGACCTGCTCATACGCGTGAAGGTAGAGGACATATACCCTCTGGGTTCGCGCAACGCCCCTGTGAGCGCAGGGCATGCCCTGGGTTCAACCGCCACCGGAGCCATGCTGGGCGTGCTGCTTGGCGGCACAACCGGCGGCAGAAGCGGGGCAGCCTGGGGGGCAGGCGCCGGAGCGGCCCTTGGCCTGGGCGTGGCCCTACTGGACAGTTCCGGCAAAAGCAAAATATGGGGAATGAAAGCTCTCGTGGGCGTGGGCCGCAACGGACGGGAACCGTCAGATGCGGACATGCACCGCACCACGGTGCGCGCTGAGGGAGCCAACATGGGCAAGGAGGAAATCCTGCCCGCCCTAGAGGACACATTAAGCCGAAAGATTCTCGAGTCGCTGCGCTCCTGATTTCGCGCCAACGCTATCCGTATTCCAGCCCTCGCCCCGCGAGGCTGGTCGCAAATATTATCTCCCCCCCGAATACAACTCAGATCCGCGCCTTTTTTGGCGGCGGCATCTCAAAGGAGCAGTATGTCCTTTATCCGCTATATTCTGATGCTGTGCCTGGCCGTTGCCTCCCTGTGCGGGTGCGTGCGCCAACCGGCGGACGCCGCACGTGTGGAAGTGCTGCGTCAGGGCCAGATTGAGGAGCCGGAAGCCGATGTGAACATCCATCCGGCGGTTTATGTTAACGTGCGCGATAATACCAACAAGGTTTTCGGCCTGCGCACCCAGGTGGAAACATGGCTGCAACGCCAGGGCTATGCGGTAGTGCCAAACCCCAGCGAGGCTGGCTACATCCTCCAGATAGTCGTGCTTGCTGCCGGGACGACCGCACCGGAAACCGCCCGCCAGGTGGTGACTGCAGGGTATGACGCCCCCTCGCAACTGAGCGGCAAGGGCGGCACCGCCCTGGTGGCGGATGTTTTGCTGGTGCAGCGCCATGTCCCCAGCACTCAGGGTTCCCGCCGCACAAACCTCAAAAACATTGGCAAACGCAATGCCGTTGGCAGCAGCCAGATGCGCATTGCCCTGCTCGTCCATCAGGAATTCAAGACGGGCGCGGGCATGCCCCCGGTCTTTGCCGAAACGCTTGCCAAGGAACTGGCGACTTCCGTTCACAGCGCCAACACCGAAGAAGCACCAGCCCAACCCGCCAAGCAGTAACCGCTTCCGCTCGGAAGGGGCAGCCTGATCCCATACCCCATTGCCTTTCCCAAGGGCAACCGATGCTGTCGGTTGCCCTTGTTATTGATGGCAACCCTCACTGGTTCCTCCGCCAGCGTCAGCATTCCGGCGCAGGCCCGACCCGCAAAATATAACCTGTCGTTTTACCCGCGCATATCCAGAGTTGGCACTGTACTTGCTTTTTCCTCAACGCGGAGCCTCAGGCCCGCAGGAGGAACACATGGCACTTTCCAATTTTCTGATCCGCCCCCCATCTGATGCACAAAAGGCCCAGGCGGGAGCACCACGCCGCACTGCGCCTGCGCAGGCCGGAAACCCTGCGTCCTTTGCCAACATCATGAGCGGCCAGACCACCAATGCGGAAAACGCCAGCACGGCCGAAATGCAGCGTGCAGGCATGGCCCTGGCTGGGAATACGGGGCAGCAGGGCATGGTACTGGCAGGGCGTTCGCCCAGCGATCTTGCCCGCGCGCAGGTGTTCAGCAAGGCAGAAACCGACATGCGCCAGACCAAGGCCATTGACAGCCTCATGCAGACAGTATCCGGCGGCAACTCAACCCTTGATCTTGCCCGCAGCATGGGTACTGCCCGCCATCTGCGCTCCATGACCAGCGCCATGGACAACCGCATCAAGGGGCTCAACATGGGTGATTTTGTCCATTCGCGCACCCAGCCCCAGGCTCAGGCCCGCACCAAACCCTCGCATAAGGTAGAGGACATGGAGCTCGGTCAGCTTTCAGCCCGCTTTGAGTCTGGCAGCGACGGCATTGCCGCCGTGGGCTATGACCGCAATGGCGGCACCTCCTACGGCAAGTATCAGGTATCGTCCCGCGCGGGCAGCCTGAAGGATTTTTTAGATTTTCTGGATACGGAAGCCCCGGATCTTTCCAAGCGCCTGCGCTCCTCCGGCCCCGGCAACACGGGCAGCCGCAAGGGCGCCATGCCCGATACGTGGCGCGCCATCGCCAGCGAACAGCCCGAGCGTTTTGAGGATCTTCAGGAGGCCTTTGTGCGTCAGAGCCATTACAAGCCCGCGCTGGATTCCATCGCACAACGCATCGGCCTGAACCCAGACAAGGTTTCCACAGCCATGCGCGAGGTTATCTGGAGCACATCCGTACAGCACGGCCCTGCTGGCGCGGCACGCATATTCGAGCGGGCGCACGCCATGAGCGGCAAACCGACCGATGCGGCCTATGAGCGCAACCTCATCAACAACGTGTACAACATACGCGTGGGGCAGTTCGGATCTTCCGACAGCAATATTCAGGCAGCCGTGGCCAACCGCTTCAAGCAGGAAAAGGCCCTGGCCCTGAACCTTCTGAACGGCGGCAAAACCTCGGCGCTGGCATAAGGCAGTCAACCAATGGAGACCACCTGCTCTGCGGCTGACCGCTCAGGCACCACACTGGTCATCAACCTGACGCGATTTGGCGACCTGCTGCAATGCCAGCCCCTCATTGAAGATCTGCATTGTCAGGGCCAGGCAGTGCATCTGGTGTGCCTGGACAATTTTTCCAGCGCCCAGCCCCTGCTGCGCCATGTGGAGCGCACCTGGCCCCTGCCCGGCGCGCGGCTCATGGCCGACATGGACAAGGATTGGCGCATCGCAACGGCGCTTCTGCTGGAATTTGCCCGCGCCGTCAGGAGCGAGGCCAGGCCCGACTGCGTCGTCAACCTGACCACTACCCTGCCTGCGCGGCTGCTCACTGGCCTGCTGGCTGGCGGGCAGGTGGACGGGCAGGCCGAAATTCGAGGTTTCTGCCTAGACGCGCACGGTTTTGGGCAAAACAGGGGCATCTGGTCCACATTTCTGAACAGCGGCGCTACAAACCGACTGAGCGCCCCCTTTAATCTTGCGGATATGTTCCGCATGGTGGGCGCTCCGCACACGCCAGCAGCCGCAGACGTGCAACCACGCCAGCGGCTGGCTGATCCGCCAGGGGAAGCCCTGGTTGCGGCGGACGCCCTGCTTGCCGAGGCTCCGCCAGAGACATGCGGTTTTGTGGCCATGCAGCTGGGCGCAAGCGAAGCCCGGCGGCAGTGGCCCGCACATTTTTTTGCCGAGGTGGGCGACCGGCTGTGGCGCGATCGCAAGCTCTGCCCGGTGCTGCTTGGCTCACCTGCAGAACGCCCGCTGGCCGAGGCCTATGCCCAGGCTGCCCAAGGGCATTGGGTGGATGCCGTGGGCAAAACCAACCTCACCCAACTGGCGGCACTGCTACGCCGGTCAAAATTGTTGTTTACCAACGATACCGGAACGATGCATCTAGCTGCAGGCCTTGGCGTGCCCTGCCTGGCCATATTTCTAGCCACGGCCCAGCCCTGCGACACCGGCCCCTATTTGCCCGGATGCTGCTGCCTGGAACCTGCCCTGCCCTGCCATCCCTGCCCCTTTGGCCGCCCCTGCCCCAATAATCTGGCATGTGTGACGCACATCAGCCCCCGGAGCGTGGAATCCCTCGCCCTGTCATGGCTTGACGCTGGACGATGGGATGCCGCACCGCTTGACCTTGTGGGGCGCGAGGCCCGCGTATGGCTGACGGAACAGGATGACAAGGGATTTATGACCGTGCGCTGCCTTACGGAGCACGCCGCCGAGGATCGCAGCCTCTGGCTTGCGCAGCAGCGGACTTTCTGGCGTCAGATACTTGACGAACTGGACGGCGCGGCCCGGCCCGCAGCGGCGGAGCAAGGGAGCTCGGATACACGTCAGCCTGAAGAAAATGCCCCTTCATCATCTGCACATGGCACCGCCCATGCGGACGATTCGGCTGGCGCTTTTTCTGCCGGATTTTCGCACCGTATGGCGGCATCGCTGGAGCAGGCCGCACAACTTTTTGAAATGCTTACGCAACAGGGGCAACTGTTAGGCAAAAGCCCCAAGGCAGGGCAATTGTTTTTGCGTAATTGCGAACGCCTGCAAACGGTTTTTGACGCCTGCCCCGAGCTGCGCTCGTTGGGGGCCTTCTGGCGTGAACTGCGCCAGGAACGCGGCGACCGGCTGGACGACCTGCTGGAGCTTACTGCCCAGCTTGGCGCGCATTTCGTTATCTGGCGCCATAAATTTACCGATGGCACGTCATTTGCTTAAACATACTCAGAACACATTACGGTAAAATCTTCCCTGTGGGGAGAGGAGGGAACTGGAATGATAATCATAGACGGCTCACAAAGCGAAAAAAGTATTTCTGCCTTTGCCAACCTTGAGGAACTGCTCAAGGATGTCATGCAGGAAGACCAGATGACCAACCGCGTGGTCACGGACGTTCTGGTAAACAACGAAGCGTTTTCCGAGATCTATCCGCATCAGGCCGAAGACATCGCCTGCTCCGAAATTTCTTCCATTGAGGTGCGCTCCGTGCCCATGGCTGAAATGGCTGTGGATATGTCCGCCGAAATGGGCAAGGTCGCCCAGATGATGGCCCACGGTTCGCGCGAAGTGGCCCGGTTGTTCCGCGCCGCCTCCGACACTGACGCCCTGGAACTTTTTCAGGATCTGCTGGACGTGACCCGCGACTTCATGGGCATGCTGGGTGAACTGCGCACCAACTACACGGATGGCGCTCTGCCCGATTTTGCCGAAAAAACCGAAAAATTTTCCAGCCTGCTTTCTGAAATGGGCGACGTGCTGGAAAACGAAGACTGGATTCTCCTGGCTGACCTGCTTGAATATGAATTCATCCCGCTGTGCGACGATTGGCGCGCCACCAGCGAGATTCTGCACAAGCAGGTTGCCGAACACATGGCCCAATAGGCCTCAGGAGCTTGCATGAATCAGGGAGTATGCCTTCTTGATGAAGCGCTGAACCTTGCCCGCCTGGAAATGGCGGCACTGGAGGACGGCGCATACGACAGGGCGGTCGAGCTTGCCGAAAGGCGGGGCGAAGTGACCAGCATGGCCTGGCACATGCTGGAAGACAGCCAGGCCGACCAATACAGAACTCACCTGATTGAGCTGGCCCGTGTGCAGGATCAGCTGACGGAACTTGCCACCAGGGCGCACAGCGAAATCAGGTCGCAGTTGCAACGCTCACGCCTTGAAAGTCGCCGCATGCGCGGCTACCACAGGGCAGTGGGCCAGGCTCTGCAATAGCGCACCGTGCGTTCAGAATCATAAGTGGCGGCATACGCAACAGCGTGTGCCGCCACTTTTTTTGATGCTGGCCCGCTCCAGGTGTAGAGTGTCAACACGTTGTTCACCCTTCCCTTCACTCGGTATGTTGTTGTCTGGTAACACCAGCTTTACCGATTTATGAAAGGTGAACAACCTATTGGAATATTACATCTAGGGGCTGTTTCTAAATAAAAGATTTTGCGCCGAGGACAAGGAAAACAGTGTTTTTTACGACAGGAGTGGACTCGCTTTAGCCGTTGCGACGCAGGAAGCTACGGATAAAGACAGCAGCGCTTTTTGTCCATGACTGGAGTAAAAAATGCTGGATGACGCAGTGATCGGCCAAAAGAATTATTTAGAAACAGGCCCTACCCCACCATGCCTTCACGCATGGCCTTGCGCACATCTTCCACTCTGGTCCGGATGTCGGGCGCGCCGACCAGTTCGCTCACAAGCGAGCAGCAGCGCGCGCCGTGCCGCGCGACTTCCGCAATGTTATGCCGCTTGATGCCGCCAATGGCCACAAAGGGCAAATCCCCATTGCGGGCGACCCAATCCAGATACTCGTACCCAACGGGATCGACCACGTCTTCCTTGGTGTTGGTGGCAAAGATCGGCCCCACGCCGATGTAGTCCGCACCGAGGCTGCGGGCTTCGCGGGCCTGCTCCGGCAGGTGGGTGGAAAGGCCGATGATCATTTCCGGCCCCACGAGGCTGCGCACGGCGGGAACAGGCAGATCCTCCTGCCCCACATGCACGCCGTCTGCCTGCACCAGCATGGCGATATCCACGTGGTCGTTGACGATAAAGCAGGCTCCGGCCTCCCTGGTCAGCCGCCGCAATAGGCGGCATTCCTCCAGCATGGCACCGGATTTCAGTTTTTTTTCGCGATATTGCAAAATGCGCACGCCTGCCCCCATAAGGGCGGAAACAACTTCTTCAAGCGGCCTTCCCAGTGAAAGACCGGCATCCGTGATGGCATAAATATCCGTTTCTCCAGGCAGGATTCTGGGCATATGAGGCTCCTTGGCGGCTATTTTCTGAACGCCGCAACAATGCGGCGAAAACAACTGTGTACAAAGCGGGCAGGATGAAAGGACGTGTGCGAAAGCTCCGCTGGCAACTGGAACCCGGCAGATGAAAAATCCGCGGGGGTTCGCAGGGGAAAGACAGCCTGAACGCCGTCATTTTCCTCTGCCGCGGCGCTGCCCCAGGCACGGCGGCGGCACAGGGCCGCACCAAGCGGCACATTCTGCGGCGCAAGACCCAATACGGCATACAGCGCCTCGTCCAGCGCCACGGCAGAGGCGCTGGCCCCTACCACGCCCAGGGCAAATGGGCTGCCGTTGCTCGGCCCTGTAACATGCATGGCCGTAACGCCGTCCGCAACTGCGGCAACAGGGGGCAAGGCCGCCCACAACGCGGCAAGGCAGTCGGCAAAAAACAGGGGGTCGCGCCCCTCGCGGGCGTGGGCAAAAGCCTTGTGCAGGCCGCGCACGCAACCAAAACAGTTTTTGACGGAGAGCGTCACCAGCATCTGCGCATGGGCCTTGACCCGGGGAACCGACACAATAAAATCGCTCTCAAGTGCCAGACGCGCCACATGAAATCGCGATCCGCCCGCCTGCAAACCTGCCTTTTGCGCCGCTTCCCCCTCAAGGGGCAGGGGTACCGGCTGCGCAGGGCCGATCTCTTCAACTTCAAGGCCCAGAGGGCGCAAAGCTGCTTCAAGCCCCACAGCCCGGGCCACAGAGGCCGCGCGTCCAAAACCCGGCGAATCCGCCACGCGCACCCGCGCACCGTGATCCATAAGCCAGGCGCATACTGCGGCCACAACCTGCGGCGAGGTGCAAGCAAGGGGCTTTGCCAGCAAAAGATTGGGTTTTACCAGCACGCGCGCACCGGGGCGCAGGGGGCAAAGCTCCGTCAGGCGGGCAGCGTCCATGACTTCGCCCACAGCCCTGCCCAAGCCGGGATCATGATAATCCTCTTGCTGCAACAAGGCCACGGGCAGTGAAGCCGGGGCGGCGACAGGGCTGTTTTCCAGCCCGGAAGGCGGGGTGTTGATGCCGTTTTCCATGTCCGGACTATGCCGCCCGTCCGGCTCCTTGTAAAGACCACGGCCTTTTCAAACGGCCTTTCTTGACGTATGGAAGGGCATCCACCTTCAGGGACAACCGACTGTAATCTGAGGATTCCATGCACGCACCCAAATTGCTGATAACCGCCCTTTTATTGACCCTGTGCTGTGCCCTGGCCTCTCCCGCCGTATTTGCGGCGGAACCGACCCCCGCCGCCAAACAGGATACCCCCAAGGCAGACGCCGCCAAGCCTGACACTGCCAAGCCCGATGCAGCCAAACAGGACGCCCCCAAGGGCGAGAAGGCCGACAAGTCTGACAAAGCCGACAAGCCCGCCGTCAAGACTGACGCCAAAGCCGATGCCAAAGCTGATGCCAAAGCAGACGCCAAGGCGGACGCAAAAGCGGACCAAAAGGCGGACGACAAGGCTGAATCCAAGGTTGACACCAACGAAGAACCCGCCATTGCCACACTGCCCCTGCGCGATCCATGGGAAATGGTCTGGAGCGGGCAAAAGGCCATGCTCGATGAAATTACCCAGAAGGCCACGGCCATGGGTGATACCTTTGCCCAGCGGTCAACCAATCTGAGCCAGAAAGTTCAGCCCTTCATGGAAGAAGCGCGGCGTCTGCTGGTGCTGCTCAATACGTATAAAAACTGGCCCAACCCCGTTGAGGCCGTCAGCCGCCGCATCACAGCCACGGTGCTTGATCTGCGCAAGATGCTTGACCCTGTGCTGGTTGCGCGCAGCGAGGCCCAGGCCCTGCTGGAACGCGTTGGCTATCTGGCCGACAGCATGCCTGAAGACCTGCACGATGGCAGCCTTAGCCCGGAAATGCAGGAATACGGCAAAACGCTGGCGCTCACCCGCCTGCGCCTTACAGCCGTTCTGGCCCAGTACGACTCGGCCCTTGCTCCTGCTCTGGCGCTCATCAAGCGGCTGGAAAAGATGCAGGACGAGATCAACGCCCAGATCCCCCTGCTGTGGAAAAACTATTATCTGCAAAGCCCGGTGCCCTGGCTCAGCCCTGATGCATGGGCCGACTTTGGGCGGCAGATGCACTATTCCGTTCAGGGCATGATCCTGCGCCTACCTGTGGAAGTTCCTGTCACGCTTGAGCGTTGGGGCACGGCAGTGCTGCGCTTTATCCTCGGCCTGCTGCTTACCGGCGTGCTCACCGTGTTGCTGTACCGCCGCTGGGCCGCGCAGGACAAGGACGAAAACAGCACCCTGCGGCATGTTTTCCGCGTCAGTCTACCCTGGCTGTGCGTGGGGCTGGCATTTCTCGGCAGTTCCATGTCCGCATCCGGTGAATTCTTTCGACTGTTTCTAGCCCTGGGCAATTTGTGTCTCATTGTGGCCCAGATACATCTGGCATGGGACCTGCGCCTGCTGAAATACCCTGAAGTGCCTCGCCAAAAGCCGCCCTTCTGGATACTTATCCAGCCAACGCTGTGTTCATACGTTCTGCTTTATCTGCCGCTGACCAAGCCTCTGGTGCTGGTTATCTGGCTGTGCATCGTCATCATTTCCATCGTGCGGCAGCACCGCAGGCCCAAGCTTGATCTTGGCCCCATGCATGTGGAAACCAGCGTGCTTGAATGTGAACCCATTGTGCTGTGGATATGCCTTGTGCTGACCCTGGCCGGGCTGCACATCTACAGCATGGTGCTGTATCTGCTCTTTGTTTCCTGCTCGCTGGCCCTGCAACTCTGCATGGGGGGCATGTCTCTTGTCAGCAGCCTCAACGACAAGCTGCCTCAGGAAGGCGTGCGCGCTGCCCTTGCTCACCTTGCCGTGGCGCTCTCCGCCCCTGTGGTGCTGGTTGCGGCCTTTGTGGGCGTTTCGCAGTGGGTCGGCACATTGCCCGGCGGCATGTACCTGCTCCAGCATTATGTCCTGCGCGGCGTCAACGTGGGCGCTACGCAGTTCAACGTTGTGCACCTGCTGCTTATCATCACCATGTTCTACCTGACCCGCACGGCGGTTGCCATGGGCTCGCGCTTTCTGGCGCGCCTGCCCAAGCAGGGGCTGGCTATTGACGCCACGCTCATCCCGCCCATGCAGACGGCCTTTACCTATGCGCTGTGGTGCTGCTTCGGCCTGTTCGCCCTGCGCGCCGTGGGCATGGAACTGAGCAACCTCGCCATGGTAGCCGGTGGTCTTTCTGTCGGTATCGGTTTCGGCATGCAGACCATCGTCAACAACTTCCTGTCGGGTCTGATACTGATCTTCAGCCGCACTCTCCAGGCGGGCGATGTGGTGGAAGTGGGCGGCACTCAGGGCCGTGTGCGCAAAATCAGCGTGCGCGCCACAATGGTGGAAACCTTTGACAATGCCCTGATCATTGTCCCCAACTCGGAATTTGTGGCCAGCCGCCTTATCAACTGGACGCGCAACAGCCGCACCGTGCGCAGGGAAATCAAGGTCGGCGTGGCCTATGGCTCCGATGCCAATGCGGTGATGAAAATCCTGCTGGCAACGGCCAACGCCAATAGCAACGTGCTCAAATATCCCCCGCCGAGCGTGGCCTTTGCGGATTTTGGGGCCAGTACGCTTGATTTCAGCCTGAGGTTCTGGGTGCGGGATTATGACGTGTCTGTTTCCACAGCCTCGGACATTCGCGTGGAAATTGAACGCGAATTCCGCGAACAGCGCATTGAAATCGCCTTCCCGCAGCTTGATGTGAACATCAAGGAACTGCCGCCTCGCACAAGGGCCCCCCAACCGCCGACCAAGCCGCGCGCAAGTAAAAGACGCGCGCCGCGCCGTCCGCACAAGGTGCTGCCTGCCGGGGCCAAAGGCAAGCCGGAGGCCAAAAATGCGCCAGCCGCTGCCCCCGATGACGGGGACGATGACGAGAACAACAACTAAGCGCTTTCCGCGCGAATGATCGCCGCAGCAATGCCCGGTTATCACGCGGGCATTGCGGGCGGGCCTTGCAAAGCAGGGAAACGCGCTCTTGCAGCCCAGTTTTAACCGGCGCATCCGCGCCCGAACCACAGGAGAACACCATGATCAACCGCGCTGACGCTCTGGAATGCTTTGAAAAGGAACTTTTTGGCGGACCGGGCGCCGTCCACTTTACCAAGATCGTCAATGAGAACGGGCTGGCTGGCAAAGGCCGTCTGTTCAACATCGGCACCCTCAAACCCGGCTGTGCCGTGGGCAACCACAAGCACAACGGCGAAATCGAGATATACTACATTCTTGAAGGCGAAGGCATGTACAACGACAACGGCGTTGAAGCCCCCGTCAAGGCTGGCGATGTGACCGTATGCAACGATGGCGAAAGCCACGGCCTGCTCAATACCGGCTCCACGGATCTCAAGATGGTGGCGCTGATTCTGTTTACCAAGTAAACAACGCCCGCCCCCCTGATATGAAAACGAGGCCCCTCACTGAGGGGCCTCGTTTGTTTTAGCATGTCTGCAATTATGCGTTAATACTGAATATAGGCCACATGGGTCTGGAGATATTCCATAAGGCCGTGCTTGCCGTCCGCGCCGCCAATGCCCGACTTGCGCCAGCCAGCATGGAAGCCCTGCATGGCCTCGAAGTTTTCGCGGTTCACGTAGGTCTCGCCAAACTTCAGGCGGTTCACCGCTTCCATGGCCGTGGATACGTTGGTGGTGTAGATGGAGGACGTCAGGCCGTAGTCGCAGTCGTTGGCAAGGGCCAGGGCTTCATCCAGATCGTGGAAGGTCATCATGGGCAGCACGGGGCCAAACACTTCGTTACGCACGATTTCCATGTCCTGTCGGCAGTTGCGCAGCAAGGTGGGCGTATAGAAGTAGCCGGAATCGCGTTCGGCGGGCGCGCCGCCGACAACGGCTTCCGCACCGTCGGCTTCCGCGCGCTTGACCATGCCGCTGATCTTTTCAAGATGCTCGGCGCTGATCTGGCTGCACATGTCCGGGGCCGGATCGTCAAAGGGATTGCCCAGTCGCACGGCGGCGAAGGCAGCAGCCAGTTTTTCGGCGAACATGTCGGCCACGCTTTCGTGCACGTAGAGGCGTTCCGCGCAATTGCACACCTGCCCGCTGAACACCGTGCGCGAGGCAGTAACGGCCTTGACCGCCAGATCCATGTCCGCATCGGCGCAGACAATGGCCGGGGCCTTGCCGCCCAGTTCCAGCGAAACCTTGGTGATGTTCTGCGCGCCAGCGGCAATGATGCGCTGCCCGGCCTCCACGCTGCCTGTCAGGCTGACCATGTCTGTCATGGAGCTGGAAGAAAGGGCCTCGCCCAGGGTGCTGCCGCCGCCCGTAACAAAGTTTACCACGCCAGCGGGCAAGTCCAGCTCCGTAAGCAGGCTGGCAAAATGCATGACCGTGGCCGGGGCAATACTGCTTGGCTTGATAACCGTGGTGCAGCCCACAAGCAGCGAGGGGGCGACCTTGCGCGCCATGACAAAGAAGGGGAAGTTCCACGGGCAGATGCCCACCACAACGCCAATGGGCTTGCGGTACAGCAGGATATTTTCGCGCGGGCGATCGCTCTGGATGATCTCGCCCTCGTAGATGCGCGCCCATCCGGCATAGTAGTCAAAATACTCAGCGGTGAGGTCGATCTCGACCTGTGCCAGAGGATGGGTTTTGGCCTGCTCCTCAGCGAGGATGCGGCCAAGTTCCAGCCTGTGCTTGCGGATGAGGTTCGCCATTTTTTTAAGGTATCCGGCACGGGCCACCGCCGGAAGCGCCGCCCAGGCATCCTGTGCCCTGTGTGCGGCTGCCAGTGCCGCCAGCCCGTCCTCACGCCCGCCGTTGGGCGTCTGGGCCATTATTTTGCCGGTGGAGGGATTCTCCACCTCAATCATTGCAAAGCTTGTAGGGGAAACCAATTTGCCGTTGATGAACTGTTGGTATGTACGCATGGTTGCTCCTTGGTTGGGGCAAGCATAGGCACACATGGCAACAAAGGTAAAGATACTCCCTTTTTTACGTATTCAGCAAACACGCATGGCCGCAAGGCGGGGCCAACCGTGCAACGGCTCCCACACCTTGCGGCCATGCGCAACAGATGTCACACAGGCGCTACGCTGTACGCGATCCTACATGCGCGAAATCACGGCCAATGCACCGTCCATAAAGTGCTGGTCAACATCCTCGATGGCGCCCTTGTCACAGGCCTGTGCAAGGGCAGGGTCAATGGGCAGGCGGGCAAGCACCTTCAGGCCGTGCCGCTGGGCTACGGCATCAATGTGACTCTCGCCGAATATCTTGTATTCCTTGTTGTTATCCGGGCATTTGAAGTACGAGTAGTTCTCCACCAGCCCAAGAATGGGAATATCCATCTGGCGCGCCATATCAATGGCTTTCTGCACGATCATGCTCACCAGCTCCTGCGGCGAGGTCACAACCACAATGCCGTCCACCGGCAGGGACTGGAACACGGTCAGCGGCACATCGCCCGTTCCTGGAGGCATGTCCACAAACATGTAGTCCACATCGCGCCAGACCACATCCGACCAGAACTGCTTGACCGCGCCGGCAATGATGGGGCCGCGCCAGAGCACGGCATCGGAATCGCCGGGCAGCAGCAGGTTCATGGACATGATGTCCACCCCGCCCTTGCTGCGCTCGGGCACAAGGCCGTCGCCCTCAACATGGGCCTTGCCCGTCAGGCCGAACACACGTGGAATGGAAGGGCCGGTGATGTCGGCATCCAGAATGGCGCAGTGTTTGCCCTGTTTAGTCAAAGCTACCGCCAGCAGGGATGTGATCAGCGACTTGCCCACGCCGCCCTTGCCGCTGACAACACCTATAACCTTTCCAATGCGGCTTTTTGGGTGTGGTTTGACGCGAAAATCCACCTGCGCCTCCTGCCCCTCGCTGCGCTCGTCGCACTGCTCGCCGCAGGAACCGCACTGATGATTGCAATCACTCATGATTCTTTGCCCTCTCAAGATGAACTGCTTTCAGAAGCATTTTTTTCAGACAAATTGGCCTTGCCTGATTTTTTGTTATTGACATATGTCGTAAACACACATACTCCTGTTTATGACATATGTCAATAACAACAACTCAAGGAGGACAATATGCCTCGTTTCGATCACACAGGGCCGGAGGGCAAGGGTTCGCGCACAGGGCGCGGTATGGGCAAGTGCGGCAAGGCTGCCAACGCGGCTGGGCGCGGAATGGGCGCTACGCCTGATGCAGGCCAGACAGCAGGTCAGGGAATGGACGCAAGCCAGAATATGGGCCGAGGCATGGGACAGGGCACAGGGCAAGGCCGCTGCTGCCGCCACGGACAACGACACGGCAACAGGGGCGGCAACTGCGCCATGAACGGGCAGGAAGCAGGCATGGGCCGCGGCGAAGGGCGTGGTATGGGTCGCGGCATGGGCCGTGGTATGCAGCAGGGCAACGGCCCCGTAGGTCAGGCCGAAAGCTGCGGCGCAGGCCCTGCGGCAGGCAGTGACGCGGCGGGCAATAACGGCTAAAGTGTCCGCATATGAATGAGCAAGGCCGCCCGGTCAGTGTGCGCATCCTGAGAGCGCATTGCCGGACGGCCCAAAGAGGATTGCATGCCAAGACCAAAAAAATGGCGCAAAGTCTGCTGCCTGCCGGAAAACCGCAATTTTGGGCCGCTGCCGGGCTTTGGGCAGAGCGCCCCGCAGGCGCAACAGGAAGTCATCATGACCGTGGACGAATATGAGGCCGTGCGCCTCATTGATCTTGAGGGCATGAATCAGGAGGCCTGCGCAGAAAAAATGCGCATTGCCCGCACCACCGTGCAGAGCATCTATGCGGAAGCGCGCAAAAAACTGGCAGACTCGCTGGTGAACGGCAAGCTGCTGCGCATTGAAGGCGGGGATTATGAACTGTGCGACGGGCACGGCGCACGCTGCGGCGTGGGCGGATGCCACAGACGGCGCGGCGGTTTTGGGCAGTAGGGCCAAAAAGCCAGCACATCGCGGGCGCTCTGAGGCAACAAGCCGCAGATAATCGCCCGCCCGCAGGGCGCGTCAAAAACACAGCGCCCGCAGGTTCACGCACGGCCCGTGCCGCAACGCAGTATTATCCTACGGGCGCATCAGAAAAAAATCAGAATTCTTCGTTCTTGCACACGTCCACCCACACGCCGCCCGTGACCCGCTCCAGCTCCGCCAGGGTGAGCTTGGCAGCATTGTTGGGCGCGCCCGCAGCCGGATACACGGGATCATAACGCCTGAGGCTTTCGTCCAGATACACGGCAACGCCCTCGGGCAGGGCAAAGGGGCAGACGCCGCCCATAGGATGCCCCACCTGGGCCTCCAGATCTTCGGGCTTGATAAAACGGGCCTTGGCGTGAAAGGAGTCCTTGAACTTGCGGTTGTCCAGCCGGGCCGTGCCCATGACCACCAGCACCAGCGGAGCATCGTTGACGCTGATGGACAGGCTCTTGGCAATGCGCCCCGGCTCGCAGCCAATGGCCTGAGCCGCCAGATCAACTGTGGCGCTAGAAACTTCAAACTCCCGATATGCCTCTTCAAGACCGTGGCGGGCCAAGAACTCCCGCACTGCATCAACGCGCATTTCTTTCCCTTATTTTTGCTGCAACGCGGGGATTCTTCCGTTCGCCGCAGGCATTATCAGCGGCGCACCACAAGGACGATGCCCGCCAGCACCAACACCAGACCAAGCATTCTGCGCCAGTCAAAAGGAAGGACATTAAGGCCGAACCAGCCGTTGTGGTCGATGATGGCCGCCATAACAAGGTTGCCAAAAATCATGGCGACCAGCGTAGCCAGCACGCCAATACGCGGCGCGGCCAGGGTGGTGCTCACAACCATGAACGCGCCCAACACCCCGCCAGCCCACTGCCATACAGGGGTTTCAATTACGCGGAACACACTGCCCCGCCCCATCAGCAGAACCGGGACAGCCAGAAAAACCGCGCCTATGGCAAAGGAAATAAGCCCGCTTTCCAGCAGCCCCACCGTGCGGCTCAAGGCCGCATTGATGGGCGGTTGCAGAGCCACAATGCAGCCCGCAAATACCACCAGCGCAATGTAGTACATGCCGCCTCCCTGCTCAGGCCGTTTCCTCCGCCGAAGACGCCTCGCGCAAAAAAGGCGTGTGCGTAACAGCCATGAGTATGCCCTCTGGGCTGAGGAATCTGGTGACGGTTTGCCCCCAGGGTTCTTCCTTCAGCCGGAGAAGCAGCTCATAGCCGTTCTGCTCAAGAATGCGCGTGGCGGAAACAATATCTTCCACATCAAGCTCTAGCCAGGCCTGCGGCACAGGCAGACGCTCCGGCCAGACCTCCTCGCCAAAGCAGGAGAGCGCGGCCTTTTCCAGCGGCCAGAGGGCGAAGTGTTTTACGCCCTCCAGACACTGGGAATGCCAATAGCCTTCGTAACCTTCTTCATGGCGCAGGGGCAGGCCCAGCACCTTTCTGTAGAGCTTTCCGCTTGCGTCCGGGTCGGCCACCACCGGGCCGAAACCAGCCACAAACAGAACCCGTATGCCATCAGGAAGCTTGTTCTGCATGGTTTGCTCCCGGCTTACAACCCGTTAAAATTATCTGCCGCAGGGGCGGCCTGTCGCTTAAGCCAGAATGCCTTCGGGCAGGGGGCCGAACACGGCCTCGTAACGCTGACGGAAAACTTCAGGCGAATACTCGTGTTCCTGCGTGCCCATTTTTTCAAGGCAGAAGCTGGCGCTCACAGAGCCGAGCTTGGCGGCCTCGGGCATGGCAAGCCCGTGCAGCAGGCCCTTGAGCAGGCCTGCGCGGTGCGCGTCGCCCGCGCCTGTGGGGTCGAGAACCTGACGCGGCGGCACGGAGGGAATGCGCGTTTCCGTGCCATCTGCACCGCGCACCAGCGCGCCGTCCGCGCCGAGCGTGGTAACAAGCCACAGGGTGCGGCCCACCAGTTCGTCTTCGCTCTTGCCCGTGGCCTTGCAGATCATGTTCAGTTCATAGTCGTTGGTGATGCAGGCAAAGGAACCTTCAATGGCCGCCAGCAGATCGTTGCCGGTGAGCACGGGCAACTGCTGGCCGGGGTCGAAAATATAGGGGACGCCCTTTTCGCGGTAAAATCCCGGCAGGCGGCGCATGTCTTCCACATTGCCGGGGGAGATGATGGCAATGTCCTTGTCCGCATCAATGGCGGGGAAGCTGTAATCGGCAGGGAGGCTCATGGCGCCGGGGTAAAAACCGGTGATCTGGTTGCTGTTGAGATCGGTGGTGATGTAGCACAGGGCGGTAAAGATTTCTTCCGCCCGGCGGATACCTTCCAGAGGCAGCCCCATATTTTCCAGCACAATGGCGTAAGGGCCAAAGTCGCGCCCAGCGGCTGCAACAATGGTGGGCTTTTCGCCAAGCAGGGCCAGAGAATAGGCAATATTGCCCGCGCAACCGCCGCGCCGTTCATCCATGCCGTCCACCATGAAGCTCACGTTGATCATGTGCAGCTTGTCCATCAGGATGTGATCCTGAAAACTGCCAGGGAAGGTCATGATGCGGTCAAAAGCCAGTGATCCTGAAACATAGATGGACATAGTTTCCTCTTGATGACGTGACGGATGAAGGTTGGTCAGGCCGTGGTCGGCAGACTGTTTTCTGTAATCCAGCGCAAAAAAGGCTGATGGCCGTCTGCAATGGGCATGGCGACCACGCAGGGAACTTCATAACTGTGCAGTGCGCGCGCCTTTGCCATAAAATCCGGCAATGCGGCTTCGCTCACCTGGGCCACCAGCAGGCATTCCCCGGCTTCGTGCACCTCGCCCTTCCAGCGGTAAACCGACTGCGCGCCGGGCACGATGTTGACCCCGGCGGCCAGCCGCATACGCACCAGCTCGCGCGCGAGCGTCAGCGCCTCCTCCTGGGTTGGCGTGGTCATATAGACCAGAAAAACCTTGCTGTTTTCCCCGTGTTCCATGAAGGCATGCTACACGTAGCCGAAAAAAAAACAAACCCTGCACCCAGGGCGCGATACTGTAGCCAAACGGAGGCGGGACTGGCTCCATTGCAAAGAGTTATGCCACGCTCACAGCCTGCGCCCTTGCTTGCGGGCATGCGCTCGCTGTGGCATAAAGAGACATGAGCGTAAAATCATCCCCACAGGCAACGGCCCGGAACGTTCTTGCCGCCCTGCAAAAACGCTATCCACACCCGCGCACTCATCTGGACGCCCAAAATGCATGGGAACTGCTGGTAGCCACAGTGCTGGCGGCGCAGTGCACAGATGCCAGGGTGAATACTGTTACGCCGGAGCTGTTCCGCCGCTGGCCCACCCCTGCCGCTCTGGCAGAGGCCCCGCTGGAAGAACTGGAAAGCGTTATCCGGCCCACAGGATTTTTTCACAGCAAGGCCAAAAACCTGTTGGGCGCGGCGCGGCGCGTGCGTGATGTTTTTGACGGGCAGATTCCCAAAAGCATTGAAGACCTCGTCACCATCCCCGGCGTTGCCCGCAAAACAGCCAATGTGGTGCTGTTTGGCGCATACGGCATCAACGAGGGCCTTGCGGTTGATACGCATGTGAAGCGCATCGCCTACCGCCTGGGGCTGACGGACGAAACCGATCCCATACCGATTGAGCGCGACCTCATGAAACTTTTTCCGCGCGAGGAATGGGGCGACGTGAACCACCGCATGGTCTGGTTTGGGCGCGAAGTGTGCGATGCGCGCAAACCCCTGTGCGACACATGCGAAATGTTGAGCTTCTGCCCCCGGCGCGAACCGCCCAAGGCCGCCAAGCCCGCGAAGGGGCGCAAATAGGTTTTTGAACATAGGCCTTAAGGGAATACATATCCTGCCGATACATCTCAACAGCAGTTCCCGTAAACGGAGCACACGATATCGGTGGAAAGCCACGCCTTCCGCAGCACAGGATGGAAAGCCATGTCGCAAAACAGCTTGCTGAACGTTAGCAATAACGAACTTGAAATTATTGAATTTATCATTGATGAAAAGCAGCCGGACGGCAAGGTTTACAGCGGGCATTACGGCATCAACGTTGCCAAGGTGCTTGAAATCATCCGCCTGCCCAATATCACCAGTGTGCCCAGCAAGTGCGACCCTTCAGTACTTGGCACGTTCAATCTGCGCGGCAGGGTGCTGCCCATATTGAACCTTGCCGCATGGCTGGGCAAAGAAATGGCCACGGAAGAAAACACCAAGGTCATTGTCACCGAATTCAGCGGCGTGCAGGCGGCGTTTATGGTCTCCTCCGTCACCAGCATCCACCGCATGACCTGGGATCGCATTGAACCGCCGAACCAGTATGTGCAGACATATTCGCGCGAAAGCATCACGGGCGTTCTGCGTATTCAGGATCGCGTGCTTTTTATTCTGGACATGGAAAAAATCCTCGCCAGCCTCGACAGCACCCTGGACATGTCGCAGGTTGAGGTGGACACCACCCCCGTGGAAGGCGCCGGGCAGTTCCACCTGCTGGTGGCTGACGATTCAAGCTCGCTGCGCAATGTCATGCAGTCGTCGCTGGAAAAATCCGGTTTTCAGGTCACGGCTGTGGGCAGTGGGCGCGCCGCTTGGGATTTTTTGATGCACACCCGTGAGGAAGCCCAGGCCAAGGGCAAGGAACTTACGGATGTGGTGCATCTGGTTATTTCCGACATTGAAATGCCGGAAATGGACGGGCACATGCTCACGGCAAAAATCCGTGAAACCCCCGGCCTCAGCACGCTGCCCATCATCCTGTTCTCCTCGCTCATCACTGATGCGCTGTATGAAAAGGGCGTAAAGGTGGGGGCAGACAGGCAGGTTTCCAAGCCTGACCTCCCAGGCCTGAACAAGATCATACGCGAAGTTATTTCCGAAAAACTGAACAAATAAAGGGCCGGAGCAACCTTGCTCCAACCAGCTCAGATCAGATTTGCCAGCGCCGCAGGAACATATCCTGCGGCGCTTTTTTTATATAAAAGATGTTTATGCCCTGTGCACCGAGGCAAAACTGCGTTCAATACCTTTGCCATAGTGGACGCTCGGATATCCAAACAGCACCACCAAGCCCTCGCGGCTTTTGCAGCGGATGCCATGCCGTTTGCGAAAACGCGCAGCGCTGCCGCCCCACTGCAACAAAGGGTGGATGGAACCTATCATGCAGGTGCCAAGGCCCAGAGCCTCGCCAGCCAGCATGGCAAGGGATGCGGCCACCAGCGGATCAGCGGGGTCTGCCCAGGGCGAATCATAAAAATACATGGCCAGCGGCGCGTCATAGGTAACGATATTTATTCCCGCATCCATTGAAGATGTGAACGCCGCCAGCGCAGGCCGCACAAAATTGCGGAACAGCCCGTCATTGGACTTGCCCCAGAATGGGCGCATGAGCGCAAGAAACCAGGGGGCAGTGAGCCAGCCAAGGGTTTTGAGGTGTGCGCAAAAATCACTGGTGAAGGCGCGGTTTTTCTCCCGGCTGTCCAGCACAAGCACATTGACGTCCGAAGGCGGTACTCCGGTGGGCGCGGTGCGGGCCGCGTCAAGGATGCGCTCAACCAGCTCCGGCTCAACCTCGGCGGGCATAAATTCGCGCACGCTTCTGCGCCGCCGCAACAGGGCGTAATAGGCATCAAAACTCGCGGAGCTGCTCAGGGGCGGCAGGGCAAACAGATCTTCCGGGCCCAACGCCCGGCCACGCACGGTTATGGCCCCGGCAGGGCAAACAGCCATGCAATGGGCACAGCCCACGCAGCCAAAAAGCGGTTGGGGGGCAAGGCAGGCCTTGCCGCCTTCAAGCCGCAGGCCAAAATCCTTGCACACGGCCACGCACTGGCCGCAGCCAGTGCAGAGCGCTGTTTCTATGCAGACAGTGGCCTCGCTTTGCGTGCGTGATGTGGGAATGGCCATAATGTCCCCTTGCAGCAATGATAGCAGTTGCGTCACAGTAGTGCCCAGGGCAGAACGCATCAAGCAAACCATACCGGGAACCGTTCGATACTGGTATCGCGTGGCAGCCATTTCAGGCTTGCCGCTCCAAACATTTCGCCCTTCTGCCCTTGGGCGTCACAAGCGTGACGAAATACTTGGCAACCTTTTTGCAAAACTTACTATATGGATGTTTATAACTACGATCCAGCCAGTGTGCTCAGCCTGCTGCTCACCATGATGCGTGTGAGCATCGTCATGTTCATGCTGCCCGTATTTTCCACCAACAACATCCCCACGCAGGTCAAGGCGGCCATAACCATTGTTTTTTGCCTGGGCGTATGGCCGCACCTCACGCTCCCAGCCGCCGCATTGCCCGCGCATCCCTTTGACGTGGCGCTCATGATGCTGGGAGAGATGGTGCTGGGTCTGGTACTTGGCATGGCCGTCAATTTTCTGTTTATGGGCATTCAGGCGGGTGGTGAGCTACTGGGCTTTCAGATGGGCTTTACCATGATCAACTTTGCCGATCCGCTCACCGGCAACCAGACGGGCGTCACGGCATTTTTTCTGTGGATGGTGTCCCTGCTCGTTTTTCTGAGCCTTGACGGGCATCTGTATATGATCAAGGGATTTGCGGCCTCATTTGACCTGGTGCCGCCGGGAGGGCTGTTTATCGGGCCAGTGGTGCTGCGCCAGATTCTGTATCTGGCCTCGCAGATGTTTGTGCTGGCCTTGCAGATCGCAGCCCCGGTCATGGTGGCCCTGTTCATGGTTGAAGTATCGCTGGGCCTCATGGCCCGTACCTCGCCGCAGATACCCATCATGGAATTTGGGTTCCCCATCAAGGTGATGGTGGGCTTTTTCTTTCTGGGACTGCTCATGGTCATCATGTCTGACCGCATCGCATCCTTTGTGCAGGGGCTGGACAGCCTGTTCATCAACCTGCTGCGCTCCATGAGCCCCTTGTACCAGTAAGCCCCTGACAAAATCCGAAGCAAGTCGCCCGGCTTCTCCTGTCGTCCCTACCCCAAAACACTGCCAGTGCAGAAGGCCCCATTAACGCGGTCAGCCCCCTCAAGCAGTTCAGGCGGCATGCAGGCTACTTCTGTTTTCTGAAAAGAAAGCAACCGCAGCCGTACTTCTGTTGCTGCGCTTCCGCTTCTGAAGCGTGCGCAATAAATTCTCCCCTGTCGGTGACAAGGGCAAATTCCTCAAGATACAGGAAGCCAAAGGCCTCCAGAACTGCGCTGTATGTGTAGATGCGGTGAGCGTTGTAGTGAATTTTTGCCACCCCGCCAATGGGAACAGCAAAGAGCAGACGCCCTCCCCTGCCAAGAACACGCGCCAGTTCGCGCATGGCCGCAATATCCCCCTGCGGAGAAAAAGGATCGCCGTAGCGCTCAAGGCCAATATGCTCCACAACGTGCATGCACGACAGGGAATCCACACTTTCGTCAGCAAAGGGGAGGCTGGTGAGGTCGGCCCGCTTGCAGCGCAGGTTGCCAAGGGTAAGGGGGGCGGGGCGATAGTCGTAAAACGTGATGGGCACAAAGGCCGACGCGATAGACACAAAATAGAGGCTCGAAGAAATGTCTATATGGCTTGCGGGCCGCGTGCGTGCAAGAACGCGTGCCGCCCACGCCGTATGGTAGATATAATGGGCGTCAAAGGGGGTTGTGCCCTGCGCATCATTCAGACAGGGGTGCAGATCTTCCTTGCAGCAGAGGAAACGCCCGCCATCTTGCAACTGCTCCGCCACTTCCAGAAACCGCAGAAGAAACTGTTCTTTCAGCGCCATTTCTTCACTTTTCACATATCCCCCAGTATCGCTGATCGTTGCCGCAAAAATGCAAAAAGCAGGGTGCGCGCCGCGTTATTCTACCGGGCACATATGCCAGCCTTCCACTCGCATGCACTCTCCCGGGATAGGGCTTTTGCCGCCTCGCCACTTGCTGGGCATGATGACGGTTTTATTCTCCGCCCGCTGCGAAAGCCAGGCCCCCCACCAGCTCAGCGAAGAATTTGAGATGATGAAGTGTTTACACTGCGTCATCAAAAAAAGATCCCCTGCGACATTGTCGTTGTCGTTGGCATCCACGTAAACAAAATCGTAGGGAAGACCGGCGAAGGCTTTTTTTGCCCACTCCATGCCGTTGGAAAACACAAAAAAAGTTGGCTTTGGCTGCAACGCCGCTGCCAAAACGCGGTTTCAAGTTCAAAGTGCAACACCCAGTCCTTGGGTATTGGCGTCTTCTAA